>DISA01000077.1 GCA_002421915.1 Gallionellaceae bacterium UBA6222 | reverse complement strand
CTGGAAGACGCGCCGGTGGTCAAACTGTTGCAATCGGTGTTCGAGGATGCCATGCAGGTGCGTGCTTCCGACATCCATATCGAGCCGCAGGAAGCCAGCTTGCAAATCCGTTTCCGCATCGACGGCGTGCTGCATCTGCAGAGCCAGGCGGACAGCAAGATCGCATCCGCGTTGGTGCTGCGTCTCAAGCTGATGTCGAAGATGGATATTTCAGAACGCCGCCTGCCGCAGGACGGGCGCTTCAACCTGCAAATCCGCCAGCAGCAGGTGGACATCCGTATTTCCACCATGCCCACCCAATTCGGCGAATCGGTGGTCATGCGCCTGCTGAGCCAGAGCGAGGGCGTGCTGGCGCTGGACAAGATCGGCATGCCGCCGGACATGCTGACGCGCTTCCGCAAGATGCTGGAACGCAACAGCGCCATGGTGCTGGTCACCGGGCCGACCGGTAGCGGCAAGACCACTACCCTGTACGCCGCGCTGGCGGAAACCAACCGCATGGAAAAAAAGGTCATCACCGTCGAAGACCCGGTCGAATACCGTTTGCCCGGCATCAACCAGGTGCAGGTGAACGAAAAAATCGACCTGACTTTTTCCAAAGTGTTGCGTTCTGCCCTGCGCCAGGACCCGGACGTGATTCTGGTCGGTGAAATGCGCGATGCCGAAACGGCGCAGATCGGTATGCGCGCGGCGATGACCGGTCACCTGGTGTTCTCCACCCTGCACACCCGCGATTCCGCCGGCACACTGTTCCGCCTGGTCGATATGGGCGCGCCCAAATACATGGTTGCTTCCTCGGTGCAGGTGGTGCTGGCGCAGCGCCTGTTGCGTCGCGTATGCGAAAGCTGCCGCGAGCCGCACCAGCCGACCCCGCAGGAAACCGAATGGCTGGAAGCGGAAGGCGTGGCACGCGGCGAATGGGGCGAGATGGTGCACGGTCGCGGCTGCTCGCACTGCAACGGCACCGGCTACCATGGGCGCATGGGCGTGTATGAAATGCTGGAAATGACACAGGATCTGGTGGATGCCGCCGCGCACGAAGGCAACACCCAATTTATGCAGGCCGCGCGCGACCACCTCAAGGGGCGCACCCTGCTTGATGCGGCGCTGGCCGAGATGAAACGCGGCCACACCAGCATTGCCGAAGTGATGCGCATCAGCAACCAGATCGAGGATTAAGGTGCCGGTATTTTCCTACAAAGGCCGCAGCAACCGCGGCGGTGAACTGGTGCAGGGCTCGCTGGAAGGAGCCGACAGCGGGGTTATCGCCGACCAGTTGCTGAACACCGGCATCACGCCGACCGAAATCAAACTGACCGGCGGCAGTCGTGCGACCAAAGTGCAGGGGCAGACCTTGTGGCAGCGGCTGTCGCAGAACCGGACAGTAGATCCGCTGGAGTTGATGCTGTTCTCGCGCCAGATGTACACCCTGCTCAAATCCGGCGTGCCTATCATGCGCGCGCTGGCCGGCTTGCAGGAATCCTCGCAGAACCCGGCTTTTACTGCCATGTTGCAAGACCTGCGCGAAAGCCTGGACAGTGGACGCGAGCTTTCCACCGCCATGCGCCGCCACCCCAAAATATTTTCCCCGTTCTATGTCAGCATGGTGCAAGTCGGCGAGATGACCGGCATGCTGGACCAGACCTTTTTGCGTCTGTACGAGCATCTGGAGTTTGAAAAGGACATGCGCGAGCGCATCAAAGGCGCGGTGCGCTACCCGATGTTCGTGGTCATCGCCATGGCCATTGCCATCGTCATCGTCAACATCTTCGTCATCCCCGCCTTCGCCAAGGTGTTCGCGGGTTTTCATGCCGAACTGCCGCTGATGACCAAAATATTGATGGGGTTTTCCGATTTCATGGTGACCTCGTGGCCGCTGTTGCTGGCGATGCTGATCGGCGCCGTGGTCGCCTTTCGTGCCTGGATCAACACCGTGGACGGGCGTTACAAATGGGACCGTTATAAATTCAAGCTGCCCATCGCCGGCAAAATCATCCTGAAAGGCACGCTGGCACGCTTCGCGCGCAGTCTGGCGCTGTCGTTCAAGAGCGGCATCCCCATCGTGCAGGGACTCAACACCGTGGGCATGGTGGTGGACAACGAATACATGCGCAGCAAGATCGAACAGATGCGCGACGGCGTCGAGCGCGGCGAAAGCATCCTGCGCACCGCGCACGCCACCGGCGTGTTCAACCCCGTCGTGCTGCAGATGATCGCCGTCGGCGAGGAAACCGGTGACCTGGACGGCCTGATGTTCGAAGTCGCCGGCATGTACGAGCGCGAAGTCGAATACGAGGTCAAGACCCTTTCCGCCCAGATCGAACCCATCATGATCGTGGCCCTTGGCGCGCTGGTGCTGGTGCTTGCCCTCGGCATCTTCCTGCCGATGTGGGACCTCGGCAAGGCGGCGCTGGGCAAATGATGAACCGAGATTCAGGATTCAGGATTTGGGATTCGGGGAATTGGATGCCGGCGGACGCCGTGCACCCCCCTCGCCCGCTTGCGGGAGAGGGGCAGGGGGAGAGGGGCGGGGTGAGAGGGACGGGGGGAAATGGCAGATACTGCAAGGGTTTTACCCTGATCGAATTCCTTGCCGTCATCATTGTCATCGTGGTGCTGGCGGGACTGTTCCTGGTGCGCATCCCGCTGTATCAGGAACAGGCGGAGAAAGTCGCGATGCAACAGGTGGAAGGCGCGCTGCAGAGCGCGCTGGTGTTGCGCCACGGCGCGCTGCAAACGCGCGCCGCCGTCACCGACCGGAACCTTTCCATCCTCGCCACCGACAATCCCATGACCTGGTTGCAAAAACTGCCGCCCAACTACAAGGGCGAATATTACGACCCGACACCGGGCACTGTCGCCCCGGGGAGCTGGATGTTCGACCTCAAATCACGCGAGCTGATCTACGTGCCGAATCAGACCGATCACTTTACCCCGGGCAAGGACGGCAACAAATGGATCCGCTTCCGTGTCCATCTCGGTTATGACCCGGCGCTGGGGCGGCCCGAGACCGGCAAGGAACTGGTCTCCACCCTGTTCGAACCGACCGAACCCTACCACTGGCTGGACTAAACGTGACAACACATGCTTGCGCAGGGAGCCGCGATGTTTGTGGGTCGGACTTCAGTCCGACAGCGAACACCAAGCCCCAAACCCGACCCACATTGAAGCGGGCGGAGGCCTTTTGTTGACCATGCATCCGCTCATCCAGACCTGGCTGCTGCAATCCGCCGTTATCTTTCTGATTGTCGGCAGCGTGGGCGGAATATTGATTGGCGCCTTGCTGCTGTTCAGACCACAACAACTGCACCGCATCAGCGCGTTACTGGATCGATGGGTCTCCACCCGGCGCATGGACCAGGCGCTGGAACGCAGCATCCGCCTCGACCCCTGGTTCTACCGCCATCGCAAGCCGGCGGGTATCCTGGTCGCGACTGGCTCGCTCTATGTGCTGTATTTCTTCGGCATACAACTCGACCGCGAGCCTGCCATCGCGGGTCTTGTCAAACACTTCGGCCATCACCCCCTGCTGGTGGGTGGCCTGCTCGATACCTTGGTGTTGAGTGCGCTGCTGGGTGCACTGTGCGCGCTGCTGGCTGCGCTGTTTGCCCTGTTTCGCCCCAGCCTGTTGCGCGATTTCGAAGAAGGCGCCAACCGCTGGCTATCCCTGCGCCGGACACTCAAACCGCTGGAAATTCCGCACGACGATGTGGCGCGCTATGTCGGGCGCTACACCCGCCAGGTGGGAACCTTTCTCATGTTGGGCGGGCTTTACACGCTGGTGTTGCTGCTCATCTGGCTGAGCCGGTCGGGTTGAAACTGCATAAAAATGTGCCACCGTTCGTCGCCAATCCCTTGCCGTTCATAGGTTTTGCACCACAAAACTTGCTAACCCCGTGTTTATTCAGTTACATTGGCGCCCGCTGGTGGAGCGTCCTGTTGCGGCGGGGCTTGAAACAAGCGGTTTGGCAAGACTAACGGGGCTGCGGCTCCATAACGCTAGGAGAGTGAAATGAAGAAACAACAAGGTTTTACCCTGATCGAACTGATCGTGGTGATCGTGATTCTGGGGATTTTGGCGGCAACGGCGCTGCCGAAGTTTGTTGATATATCGAATGATGCGCGGGTCGCCTCAGCTCAAGGTATGTTTGGTGGAGTTCAGTCAGCGGCTGCGATTGCACATGCAGCCGCTCTTGCGCAGGGTCAGAATGGAGCAACAGGTTCTATTACCATGGAAGGCACAACTGTAAATTTGGTCAATGGGTATCCTCGTACCGCTGCTGGCGGTATTGATGTGGCATTCTCTAGTTTTCAGGGTTATACCTATACAGCTGCGACTGGAGTTTTCTCTCAAAACAATGCGCCAACTCCGGCGACATGTGGTGTGACTTATGCTGAGCCAGCCGCTCTAAATGGTGTTCCTACAATTACTTTGAATATAGGCGGTTGCTAAAAAAGGTAATAGGGGACAAACCCCAATTCCCTGTAAAACCGGCAACAAAACAAAGGAGGCTTCGGTCTCCTTTGTTTCTTGTGGCAAGGCTGGTCGGGCAGCACGCCGACCCGGATAATCGGATGGCGCATCCAAACAATATGGGCGATATGCAGGCACTGAACAAACATCGCGGTTTCACCCTGACGGAGTTGATTACCGTCATCGTCATCGTCGGCATTCTGGCGGTGGCGGTGTTGCCGCGGTTTTTTACGGTAAGCGATTTCGAGGATCGCGGCAGCGCAGACCAGGTGAAGGCGGCGTTGCGTTTTGCGCAGAAGACAGCCATCGCGCAGCACACACCGGTCAGCGTCACACTGGCACAGGGCGCCAGTCCGGATTGCACCACCACCCTGACCGGCGGCAATCTCACTTGCACCGTGAAATCGGCACTGACCGGGGCGGGCACCTACACCTTCGACGCGCTGGGCCGGCCCTCGCCGAATGCGCAATCGACCGTTACCATCGGCGGCACGACCATCACCATTGAACTGGAGACCGGCTATGTGCATTAAGCCGTCGGGGTGTCTGGCATGAACATGTTCGACCTGCTCAAGCTGCTGGCGAAAGCGGAAGTGGATTTCGTTCTGGTGGGCGGGTTGGCGGTGGCCTTAAGGGGATATTCGCGCTTCACGGTGGATGTGGATGTGGCACTGGCGATGGAAGCCGATAATCTTGCCAAATTTATTCAAGTGGCAAAGCAAGCGGGTTTAGGCCCGTCCATACCGGTGCCGATCGAGTCGCTTGCGAATCCGGATCTGATCGAGCAGTGGTATCTGGATAAAGGAATGCTGGCTTTCAGTTTGCGCACAGCCGATACACGCCCCTTGGTACTCGATGTTCTGGTCAAGCCGGTTGTGCCGTATGCGGATATGCGTAAAGAGGCGACCTTGTTGGACATCGGTGAATTGAAAGTGGCCGTGGCCTCGGTCGAGCATTTGATAACGATGAAAACCGGCACGGGGCGAAGCAAAGACCAGATTGATATTGAAGAACTACGCAAGATTCAGGCGCGCAATGAACAACGCTGAAGACAATTATCGGATTATCCGCCAGCTACAGGACGGACGAGATTTCCTGCTTGCGATGCTTGAGCAGAATCCGTCTTTGCTGAAGACGGCCGAGCCGCGCATCCGCGAACTTTTCGCACCACGGCAGAATGAAGGTGCAGCACCGCCCGAAAAATCGCAGCGCGGCATCAGCCTGATCGAGCTGATCATTTTCATCGTCATCATCAGCGTGGCGCTGACCGGCATCCTGCTGGTGATGAACCAGACCACCGCGCACAGTGCTGATCCGCTGCTGCGCAAGCAGGCGATGGCGGCGGCCGAGTCCCTGCTGGAAGAGATCGAGTTGCAGGATTTTATCGACCAGAACGACGGCACGACCACCACCTGTCCGCCCGCGAGTGCGGTCAACGCGACCAACCGCACCGACTACCACATCGTTGACTGCTACAACGGCTTCAGCATGACAGGCATCACCGATCTCGCGGGCAATCCGACCGGGCTGACGAATTACAGTGCGAATGTTGCCATCGCGCCGGAGGCGCTGTTTGATGTGGCAGCAGGCAGCGCGGTGCGCATCACCGTCACGGTGACCGACCCGCAGGGAACGGCCATCGCCATCGACGGCTACAGGACGAAATACTGATCATGACGGCAAATAGCGCAAATGTAGGTCGGGCTTCAGCCCGACATGTCGGGTTAAAACCCGACCTACAATCTTCAAAGGGTTTCACGCTGGTCGAGATGATCGTGGTGATCGTCATCACCGGCATCATCGGCGGCATTGTGGCGAGCTTCATCGGGGCGCCGGTGCAGGGCTATATCGATAGCGCGCGCCGTGCCGAACTGACCGACATTGCCGACACCGCCATGCGCCGCATGGCGCGCGACGTGCGCATCGCCGTGCCGAACAGCGTGCGCGTGCCGGATGCGCTCACCGTGGAATTCATCCCGACCAAGGATGGTGGACGCTACCGCGCAGGCAGCGGTGGCACGGGCAACGTGCTAGATTTCGGCGTGTCAGACGGCAGCTTCGAGATCATCGGCAGCGGTATCGCGTTCACCCAGAATGTCGATTACATTGTGGTCGGCAGCACGCAGTCGGATGCGGTGCCACCCTACGACCAGACCGCGAACGGCGTGTTGCGGCTTTATACCGGCGCCACCGGTACGCTGACCGTGGTGAATTTCACCAACACCGCCCTGCCGATCTGGGCCGAATTGCCTTCACAGCGTTTCGACGTGGTCGATGGTGCGCAACAGGCCGTGACTTATCGGTGCGAAAACGTGGGCATAGTCAACGGAACGGGCAGCGGACAACTGGTGCGCTACTGGAATTATGGCTTCACGCATATGGTTGGCGCAACTTCGGCAATCCTTGCCGACAAGGTGAGCGACTGCGTCATCACCTATGATTTGCCGAACCAGCGATTCGGTCTGCTGACTGTGCGCATGTCGCTCACCAGCGAGAATGAAAGCGTCAGCCTGTACAACGAAATTCATGTGAACAACGTGCCATGACAACCAACACATCATCATTCCGGCGCAGGCGGGAAAACAAGCCGAAGGCGAGTTTCGAGGAACGGCCATCCAGCAATATAAAAGCCTTGCGCAGCAAAACATGCAATGGATTTGACTCGCTCCGCGAGGGTCATCCAATCAACTTGATTCCCGCCTGCGCGGGAATGACGGGACGAAAATCCCAGCGCGGCTTCAGCATCATTACCGCCATTTTTCTGCTAGTGGTGCTGTCGTTCCTTGGTGTGGCGATGGTGACGTTCTCCACTTCGCAACACCAGAGCTCGGCGATGGACGTGATGGGTTCGCGCGCCTACCAGGCGGCGCGCGCGGGCATCGAGTGGGCGGCGCATCACGTTACGCAGAGTACCGCCGGCACGCAGTGGCCGGGTTGTGTGGCCGTGGCCAGCGTCACCGTTGCGGGAACGCTGGCCCCGTTCAGTCCGGTTACCGTCAACTGCGTCCCGAGCTCGTACAGCGAGGGCGTGGCGACCGTGTGGGTGTATGCCATCACCGCCACGGCGAAGACAAGCGGCGTGGCGGGCGACCCGAACTACGTCGAGCGCGTGTTGCATGTGAAGATGGGCAAATGATGCGCGTGTTGCGATAACCAAGAGGCGTTATGCGGAAAGGACAAACTTACAGGCGGTGCGGAATCTGGCTGGTGTTGATGCTGTGGTTGCCGTTTGGCGCCGAGGCGGTCACTTATGCCAACACTGCCACCCCCTTCAACTGGATCGATGCTTCCAGCCATACCAAGGTCGGCTACAACACCGTGCCCTACAGGTTCAACGGTGGCGGCGGTTGCGGCACCAATCCGCCGACTCTGGATGACACCTTGTCCGACAACATCCCGCTTGGTTTCACTTTCATGTATGGCGGGGTGAATTTCACCCAAGTGCGCATCATGAGCAACGGCCGCCTGCAGTTCAACAACAATACCACCTGCGGTTATGGTAGTCCGGTGACGCAGTTGCCCTATCCGAATGCGGGGCTCAACTATACGATGCGCATCTACGGCAACGATTTGGACCCAACGCTGAAGTCCGATGTGCCGGCCTATCCCACCGTCTGCCTCAACAGCACGAGCTGCTACATCAGCTATGCCACGATCGGCACCGCGCCCTATCGCAGCTTCGTTGTGACTTGGTTCGGCATTCCGGAATGGGCTGCCGGCGGCTCGACCAGCGGCAACTACAACCTGCAGGTGATCCTGCAGGAGAACGGCGAGTTCATCTACCAGTACGGAGTGAATACGCCCGGCCCGTCCGCCAGTCTGGCCCAGGTTGGCTGGCAGGCTGATAGTAACGATTACGACGTGCCGGCGGTCGGCCTGCCAGCCAGCAACACGGCAATCAAGTTCTACATTCCGCAGCCGGTGGCGGAATACCGCATGGAGCAGCCGAGCTGGAACGGTACGGCGAATGAAGTGCTGGACACCAGCGGTAACGCCCGCCATGCCACGGCGCTCCAGGCAGCGGCCGGTGTGCGGCCGCAGGACGTGGCAGGCGGCCAAGTCTGCCGTGGCGGGCAGATCAACCACAATACGGCCACTGCCGACATCAGCGCGATCGCCACGCCTGTTGCGATTCCGTCCACGGTGGGCGGCGCCGGAACCATCAGCTTCTGGTACAACAACAGCGCCAACGCGCCCAACCTCACCCGCTTGCTGTTCGATGCGACCACTACCGCCAATCGCTTCTTCTACCTGCAACGCACCAACAATCGCGCGCTTTCGTTCCGCGTGACGGATAGCGGCAACACCAACCGCACCGTCACCACGGCCAACAACGTGTTGCCTGCCGCTGGCTGGTCGCACATCGCGGTGTCGTGGAACTTCAACAACCTGGCCGCTGCCAACAGTGACCGCTTGCGCATCTGGGTGAATGGTGTACTGCAAACCACGTCGGCATTCACCACCGCCAACGTCGTGTCGAACCAGATCGGCACCCTCTATATCGGCGACAACCGCAGCAACAGCAGCCCCAGTGGCACCTCGGCGGGCAACCCCGGCGGAACGACCGCGACACTGGACGAATTCCGCATTTACAACTACGAAGGCGGTCTTGCACTGGTGCAGCGCGACATGAACCAGACCGGCACCTGTCTCAATCATTACGCGATCTCGCATGCGGGCAACGGGCAAGCCTGTCAAACCAACAATGTGACCGTCACCGCGCACGACAATGTGCACGGTCTCGTCACCATGCCGAACAACACCACCCAGATTGCCTTGAGCACCTCGACCGGTGAAGGCGACTGGGCGCTAGTCAATGGTTACGGGGTACTGAACAACGGTATCGCTAACGACGGTATCGCCACCTATCTTTGGAACGGCGAATATCAGGCCGAGTTTGCGCTCACGCACAGCACGCCGGATACGGTCAATTTCAACGTCACCGACGGCCAGATCGTGGAAGGGGCGACGGAAGACCCCTTGCTCACACTCGCCGCGTGCTTTGCCAACTTCAATGCTTGCCATAACTACGCCGCCTCGCACTGCTCCGCTGCCACCGGCAAGCTCTACACGCGCTTGTCCGGTGTGGGCAGCGACTACGACATCGTGGCGCTCGACGGCGCGGACAACGTGGCGACCACCTTCACCGGCAAGGCGGTGGTGTCATTAATCGCGCGCGCCAATCCCGGCGCGGTGGACGCGCAGAACTGCTTCACCGCTGCACCCGATTACACGCAGGTGCTGGACAATGCCGTGACCAGTTTCACGGCTGGACGGCTCACGTTGACCAACAAGACCGTGCCCGGAGCTTGGCGTGAAGCGCGCATCAAGGTGGTGTGCGACAGCACGAACTGCCCGCCTGCCGGCATGACTTGGTGCAGCGTGGACAACTACGCTATCCGGCCGCAGGCGTTCACCGTCACAGCCAATCTTGGCGGGCCGACACTCAAGGCAGGCCTGCCCTTCACCCTGGACGCTGCCAGCGGCACGACCACCTACGACGGCACGCCGGTGTTGAATACAGTGCTGATGCAGGATCACAATGGCGCGGGAATCGGTGCATTGAGTGGCACCTTGCCGATAGCAACCGGCGGCGACAGCAGCGGCACTTTTTACTACCACGATGTCGGCACCCTCTCGCTGCTCGCGGATGCGGTGAAAGATGCGACCCACAGCAACGTGGACAATCCCGCTGGCTGCGTGGCGGGCAGCACCAGCAATACCTTGAGCGGCGGCCAATACGGCTGCGACATCGGCAGCAATTCGGCAGGCCCGTTCGGGCGCTTCTATCCAGATCACTTCACCTATACCGCCAGCCTGATGCCGGCGTGCAGCGGTTTTACCTACATGGACCAACCCGGCCTCGGCATCACCCTGAACCTGCAGGCGATGAGTTTCACCGAACAGGTCACGACACGCTATACCGCGGGATACGGATTCCTCGGCACCTTCAATATCACAGGCGACAACGGCGGCAATCCCGTCAGCGTCGCGCGCCTGAATCCTGCACTGCCGCTTTTCACCTGGGCGAACGGCAGCTATAACGGTAACGGCACCTATACCTTTAGCCGCGACACCGCGCCGGACGGGCCTCTCGACAGCTTCGCGCTGAAGGCGAATATCTTGAGCGAGCCGGATGGCATCGCCATCAGCGGCAGTGATTTGAGTGCCACCACGAAGATACGCTATGGCCGCATCAAGATCGCCAATGCGTATGGCTCCGAACTGCTGTCGATGAAGCTTCCGGTCACCGTGCAGTATTACAACAATGGCTGGTTGACCAATGATGACGATAGTTGCACAGTGCTGGCCGCCAACCAATTCGCGCACGCGTTCGGTGGCAGTCTGGCGGCGTGCGAAACAGCGGGCACGCTGACCGGTAGCGCGCCCGGTTTCACACTGCAACTCGCCAATCCGGGCGCGGGTAACACCGGCACGGACGATCTCACCCTGAACTTGGGCAGCAGCGCCAGCGGCAATACCTGCATTACCATCGGCGTGTCTGGCCCGGCGGCAACGACTGCCAACCAACCCTGGCTGCAACTGCCGGGTGGCGGCAACCCCGGCGCACGGGCCACCTTCGGCATCTACAAGGGCAATAACGCGATCATTTATCGGCGCGAGGCGTATTGATATTGCGTGAGTCGGCGGACTGTCATCGATTGTCGACAATTCATTATCTGATGGGGCCTGCCAAACCGAGAAAGGTTATGACGTGACTGCAACAGCGGCCATCGGTGGCGCACCGGGCGACCGGGGCTACGTCGAACGCGTCATTGATGTGAAGCTGGGCAAATGATGCCTGCATGAAACTTTTTTGATTAATCGAGCCTGGGCTAAATTTGCGTTTCCTTAGCTGTGTAAGGTGGCAAATGGTGGTTGCAATCGCGCAATAACGCCATGCTCCTCTAACATGGACTGTTTCCGGTCTGACGGACGGTTCTGGTTTGCTCCTGAATAGGTGTCAGTATTTCATCGTCAAATTGTCAAAATATCGTCACAAGGCCTCCCGAATGCACTGTGATGCTTTATCACTAGTGTCCGGTTAAGAATCG
>DISA01000068.1 GCA_002421915.1 Gallionellaceae bacterium UBA6222 | reverse complement strand
GCGCGGCATGAAGGACACGCTGGTGAAGGCGAAGCCGGATTGCCTGGAAGATCTGATCGCATTGAACGCACTGTACCGTCCTGGGCCGATGGATTTTATTCCTGATTACATCAACCGCAAGCATGGCAAAGAACAGGTCATTATTCCGCATCCTTGTTTGGAAAAAGTGGTGGGCGCGACCTACGGCATCATGGTGTATCAGGAGCAGGTGATGCAGGCGGCGCNNGCAAGAAGAACGCCGAGGAGATGGCGAAACAACGCAGCATTTTCGTGGCGGGGGCGGCAAGGAACAATATCGACGAGAAGAAAGCGAACGAAATCTTCGACACGATGGAGAAGTTTGCCGGGTACGGCTTCAACAAGTCGCATGCCGCTGCCTATTCTCTGGTCGCCTACCAGACGGCGTATCTCAAGTGCCACTATCCGGCCGCCTTCATGGCCTCGACCCTGACTTCGGAAATGGTTAATACCGACAAGGTCAGCTTCTTTTATCAGGATACGTTGCAGCAGGGGCTGGCGATATTGCCGCCGGATATCAACCGCTCGCTGTTCCGTTTCACGCCGGTGGATGAAAAAACAATTGCCTACGGACTCGGGGCGATCAAGGGGACGGGCGAGGCGGCGGTGGAGAATATCGTCGCGGCGCGGCAGAGCGGCCCGTTCAGGGATCTGTTTGATTTCTGCCACCGTGTGGACAATCGGATTGTCAACCGGCGCGCCATCGAGGCGCTGATCCGTGCCGGCGCGTTCGACAACATCAGCGACCATCGCGCCCAATTGCTCGCCTCGCTCGATGCCGCGCTGGGCAATGCCGAACAGCGCGCGCGCGCGGCGAACCAGTGCAACCTGTTCGGTGAGGAAGAAGCGGAAATCATGCCGCTGCAACTGGCCGCTGTGCCGCGCTGGAAATTACGTGAACAATTGCAGCAGGAAAAGACCGCGCTCGGCTTCTATCTGTCCGGCCATCCGTACCAGGAATTCGCGGCGGAGTTGTCGCGCTTCGTCAGCATGCGCCTGTCTGAAGTGACGCCAGACATGTTGCCGCCGGCCAATGGCAAGTCACGGCGGCAGGAAAAGGAGCTGGTGCTGGCGGGCATCGTCAGCGGGGTGCGTATTTTGCAGACACGGCGCGGCAAGATGGCAGTGGTCACGCTCGACGATGGCAGCGCGCAGATCGAGATGACTGTGTTCAACGATCTGTACGAGCCCAACCGCACTTGGTTGCGCGATGATCAACTGGTGGTGGCACGCGGTCGCGCCAGCCTGGATGACTATTCCGGTGGCATGCGTATCACGGCGGATATGCTGCTCGATTTTGCTTCGGCGCGAGCCTCATTTGCCAAGCGCCTCGACATCGATTGTTCCATCGACGACAAGCTGCGCGTGGCGCAACTGGCCGAATTGCTCGGGCCCTATCGTGGCGGCGAATGTCCGGTGCAGATCAACTATCGCAATCTTGTGGGAACTGCACCGTTGCGTTTGGGCGATGAATGGAAAATCACCCTGCCTGATGAATTGCTTGATGGGCTGCGCGTGCTGTGTGGCGGGCAGAATGTGCGGGTGATTTACCATTAACGGCGCTCTGCTTCGCGCAGGCGCGAGCCGGTATCGGCATAGTTTTTCAATTTGACAACGAGACACCGAAGGGGCAGAGCGAACACGCACGGCAGGGAGTGATGGGTTGGGGTGGTTTCTGGTTTGTCAACATTTAAATAGGGGTGAAAAAAATGAAGAAAAGCAGCGCAGTTAAATGACCTCCGGCAAAGCCGGAGGCTTATTGGGTGAGCCCCTCAAAGGGGCCGATAAAACCATGAGCCGCCCAAGGCGGCTACACACCCCGTTAAGCCGCTTTGAGCGGCTCACAAAATAAAGCCCCCGGCTTTGCCGGGGGATACTTACTCCTTTCCGCGGAAGATGACTACGCGCCTATTTCGTTCTCTCGCCTGCAGGTTGGCATGTACCTGCGCGCTGTGCAGTCCGCCGCTTGCGTCTGCCGATGATTTCGAGGCGTTCCGCCGGCAACAGCAACAGGGCGTTCAGCAGCAACAGGCGGAATTCCATGCTTACCGCGAAAAACAGGATGCCGAGTTCGCCGACTTTCTGAAGGCACAGTGGCGCGAATTCGAGACTTTCCGGGGCAAGGTGCGCATCAAGGAACCCAAGCCGCAGCAAGCGCCAATCGTTGTGCCGCCAGCGGCCCCTGTCAGGCCTGCCGCACCGATGGTCCCAGCCCCTATTACTCCGCCCGTCAAGCCGCCGGTAACAAAACCGGTCGTGGTGGCGCCAGTCGTCCCGCCGCCGTCTCCCTTGCCTGTGCCGCCGAAGCATGTTCCGCGTGCCGCCGATATGCTGGAGATTGAGTTCTATGGCAATCCGGTGCATTTTGCTTTCGATCCGAAGTGGCGGAGTTATCGCTGGAGCGGGAATGCTTCGCCGGAAGCGATGAGCGCCTTCTGGTCGCTGATGAGCAGTAGCCGTTATGAATCAACGATTCAGGGGGTCGCTGCGGCACGGCGCGACCTCAAGCTGGATGACTGGGGCCATGTCGCGCTCTGGCGCGGTGTGGTGCAGGCACTGCAGCCTGGGCGCAAGACCGAGCAAAGCCTGCTGCTCTGGTATTTCCTGATCAAGTCCGGCTACGACGTGCGTCTCGGCTATGCCGCTGCCGAGGTTTACCTGTTCGTCGCGGTCAAGCAGCAGGTCTATGCAACCAAGTTCACTACTGTCGGACAGCAGACTTACTATGCCTTGCTGGCGGAGGATCGCGGCGATGGCATCGGCCGTTTCTATACTTACGAGGCCAGCTACCCGGTCAGGCTCCGGCCGGTCGACATTCACTCTGCCGCAACCGCTTTCACCAGACCCAGCCCGGCCCATCGTGATCTGGAATTTGATTTCAAAGGTGAGAGGATCACCATGCGTGTGCCCTACGACCGCGCGCTGGCGGCTTATCTGGCCTCGTTCCCGCAGTCGGATTTCGAACTGTATTTTGGCACCGACGGCAGCAGCCTGCTGCGGCGCGGACTGGTCGGGGAGCTGCGGCGGCATACCGCAAAGATGGATGAGGAGTCGGCTGTGAACTTCCTGCTGGCGTTCGTGCAGAAGTCTTTCGCCTACAAGACGGATGACGACCAGTTCGGCCGGGAGAAATATTTCTTCGTCGAGGAATCGCTGCATTACCCTTACAACGACTGTGAAGACCGCTCCGTGATCTTTGCCTGGCTGGTGAATGAGCTGCGCGGCATTCGGGTGGTCGGTTTGCTGTATCAGGGGCACATGACAACAGCCGTCGCGCTCGGACAGATCAGGCCGGGGCTCGCAACGATAGAACATCAGGGCAAACGCTTCGTCATCGCCGATCCGACCTACATCGGTTCAACGGCGGGCATGCCGATGCCATCCTATGCACAGCTGAAGCCGAGCAAGGTGGTAGATATGCAATATCGCTTGCGAGGGAAGGGTCAGAGTAATTAGCGGAATCAGAATGGTGCACACTGGGCGCTTGTGGCGTATAGCCCATGTGGGTGCATTGAACAATGTGCCGCGCCAAGGGTAGAATCGCGCCCTCATTTAGAGTTGAAAGTTGCATCAATCCGGCACATTCATTGCGCAAAGTTATGCCGATTCGGCATAAATTATAATTTACGGGGTGTACAAGTAACACCAGTGGACGCAGCAAGTTTCCCAGCGCTTGACGTAAGCAGTGGTGTGATCCTGTTCTGGGTCATGCTGGGCGTGGTTGGGTTGTGGGTGAAGGATGCAGCGCGTTTCATTTTCCCGTTGAGTGCGGCGGCTTCGCTGGTGTTGGCCGTGTCATCAGTGCTGGCGCTGTCGACGGCGCCGGAGACGCTGGTGCTGCCGCTGGGATTGCCCGATCTGCCGTTTCATCTCCGTCTTGACCCCCTTTCCGCCTTTTTCCTGATTCTGCTGGGCGCTGCTTCGGCCGGCATCTCACTGTTCGGCACCGGCTATTTCCGTCATCTGGAGGACAAGACACTGCGTCTGCTGTGTCTTGAATACCATCTATTCCTGGCCGGCATGGCATTGGTGATGCTGGCGGATGATGCCTACCTGTTCATGGTGGCGTGGGAGGTCATGGCGCTGTCCTCGTATTTTCTGGTCACCACCGATCATGCTATTCCCGATATACGCAAGGCGGGATTTTTGTATCTGTTGATCGCCCACGTCGGCGCCATCGCCATCCTGCTGAGTTTCGGCGTGATGCAGGGGGGGCACGGTATCGGTGCCTACACTTTTGACGCGATGCGCAATGCGGAGCTCTCTTCGTTCTGGGCCTCGGCCGCGTTTTTGCTCGCGCTGTTCGGCTTCGGGGCCAAGGCGGGGGTGCTGCCGATGCACGTGTGGCTGCCTGAAGCGCACCCGGCTGCACCGTCGCCTGTTTCGGCGCTGATGAGCGGGGTGATGCTGAAGACGGCGATCTACGGCATTCTGCGCGTCACCTTCGATCTGCTCGGCACACAGCTCTGGTGGTGGGGTGTGCTGGCGCTGGGGTTGGGGCTGGCGACCGCCATCTTTGGCGTGATGTTCGCCGCCGTACAGGCCGACATGAAACGCCTGCTGGCGTATTCCTCTATCGAGAACATCGGCCTATTACTGACGGGCATTGGCCTCACGCTCATCTTTCACGTCTATGGCAAGGACACGCTGGCGGCGCTGGCGTTGATCGCGACGCTGTACCACAGCCTCAACCATGCCATGTTCAAGAGCCTGTTGTTCGTCGGTACCGGTTCCATTCTGCATGCTACCGGCGAACGCAACATGGGGCGGCTGGGTGGGCTGATGCGCAAGATGCCATGGGCGGCATGGCTGGTGCTGGTCGGCGTGCTTGCCATTTCCGGTTTGCCGCCGCTCAACGGATTCGTGTCGGAGTGGTTGCTGTTGCAGGCCTTCCTGTTATCACCCGGATTGCCCAACGATTACATCAATATGCTGGTGCCGGTGGCGGCGGCGGTGGTCGCTTTGGCGGCGGCGCTGGCCGCTTACGTGATGGTGAAATTCTACGGCGTGATTTTTCTCGGCCAGCCGCGCGAGGCGTCTTTGGAACGGGCGCATGATGCGGGAATATGGGAGCGCATCGGCATGGGCTGGCTGGCGCTGGCCTGCGTGGGATTGGGGCTGGCTCCCGTGTTTGTGGTGCATCAACTGGACCGGGTGGCGCAGATGCTGCTCGGTGTGCAGTTGGGGAATGCTGCCAATAACTGGGTGTTCCTGACGCCGGTTGATATCGAGCGCGCCAGCTACAGCCCGCTCTTTTTCCTGCTGGCGGTGCTCGGGGTGATGCTGCTCACCAGCCTGCTGGTGCGCCGCCTGTATCACGGCCGCGTCCGTCGCAGCGCACCCTGGGATTGCGGGTTCCCGGCACAGACTGCGCGCATGCAGGATACGGCGGAAGGTTTCGGCCAGCCGATCAGGCGTATTTTCGAGCCGTTTTTCAAGATTGAACGCGAGGTGCCCAGCCCCTTCGATATGCATCCGCACTATCAGGGGCGCAGCGAGGACCGGTTGTGGTACATCCTGTATCAACCGCTGCAGCATCTTACTGAAAAGCTATCGGCCATGGCCGGGCTGCTGCAGCACGGGCGCATCCACCTGTATCTGACTTACACCTTTGTCACTCTGGTCGTGTTGCTCCTGTTCGTATGACCGAAAACACCGAATTTATTTTCGCCATCCTGTTCCAGCTCACGCAATTGCTGCTGGTGGTGCTCGCCGCGCCGCTGTTGAGTGGCTGGGTGAACCAGTGTCAGGCTTGGCTGCAAAATCGTTCCGGCGCGGGTGTGTTGCAGCCGTATCGCGTCCTGCACAAGCTGTTTCACAAGGATGCGGTGATTGCGTATAACGCATCTCCCTTGTTCCGTGCCACGCCTTACATCGTGTTCGGCTGTATGTGGCTGGCGGCAGCCATCATCCCCATCATCGCGGTCGATCTGCCGTTCTCTCGCGCCGCCGATGTGATCGCGCTGGTCGGTGTGTTCGCGGTGGCGCGGGTCTTTATCTCTCTGGCGGCAATGGACATCGGTACCGCATTCGGTTCGTTGGGCGCGCGGCGCGAGATGCTGGTGTCTTTCCTCGCCGAACCGGCGTTGCTGATGGTGCTGTTCACTGCCTCAATGATCAGTCATTCCACGCAGCTGCCGACAATCGTCGATACTCTGGCCCATCACCAGTTTGTGATCTACCCCAGCCTGGCCTTTGCCGCGCTGGCATTCGTAATCGTGCTGCTGGCGGAGAACGCGCGCATCCCGGTGGACAATCCGAGTACCCACCTAGAACTGACCATGATCCACGAGGCGATGATCCTCGAATATTCCGCGCGCCACCTGGCACTGATCGAATGGGCAAGCAGTCTGAAACTGTTCGCTTATATCTCGCTCGGCATCGCCTTGTTCACGCCGCACGGCATTGCTGAAGTGGGTAATTGGGCGGGACTGCCGCTGGCCATCGGGCTGTTGCTGCTGAAATTGATGCTGGCCGGCGCGGGGCTGGCGCTGCTGGAAACCGTCAGCGCCAAGATGCGCATCTTCCGCGCGCCGGAGTTTCTCGGCACCGCCTTTCTGCTCGCCGTGCTCGGCCTGCTGATCCATTTTCTGCTGGGGGTGTGATGGCAAGCAACTACGCCTCCCAGTTTGTTAATCTGCTCGCTGCCCTGCTGTTGCTGGTGGTGTTCGCGATGCTGGCGCAACGCCGCATCCTGTCCATGATCAACCTGTTTGCCTGGCAGGGACTGCTGCTGGCGGTGAGTACTTTTATCGTGGCCTACTCCACGGCACAGCATCATCTTTATTACTCCGCCGGCCTGACCCTGGTGTTGAAGGTACTGCTGCTGCCCTGGTTGCTGCACCGGTTGATGCGCAAGTTGAATGTGCGCTGGGATGTGGAGACCCTGATCAATATTCCGACCACCATGCTGGTCGGCATCGCGCTGGTGATCTTTGCCTTCAATCTGGCGGCGCCAATCTCACAACTGGCTGAAGGCATTACCCGCGGATTGATCGGCATTGCACTGGCCAGCGTTTTGCTCTCATTGTTGATGATGCTCACCCGGCGCAAGGCGGTGACCCAGGTGGTTGCCTTTCTGGCCCTGGAAAACAGTCTGTTCTTTGCCGCCACCAGCGCCACCCACGGCATGCCGCTGGTGGTCGAGTTCGGCATCGCGCTGGATGTACTGGTTGCCACATTCATCTTCGGTATCTTCTTCTTCCAGATTCGCGAAACCTTCGACAGTCTCGACATCACGCACATGGAGAAACTCAAGGATGATTGACCTGCAACTCATGGCGTTGCTGCTGATCCCCCTGTTCGGCGGCGGTATGCTGGCCGTGTTCGGCGCGCGCCCCTGGGCGGCCGAACTGAATTCGCTGATGAGCTTTTGCACCTTCGTTGCCTCGGTTGCGCTGACGATGCGCGTGATCGACGCCGGCCCGCAGGCCGCTTTCAATGAGCAATTTTTTATCGACCAGTTCAATGTCTATCTGGTGGCGCTCACTGCCTTCGTCGCCTTCACTACGTCGCTGTTTTCGCGCCCTTATATGCGCATCGAGCAGCATCACGGCAAATTGTCCGTTGGTATGTTGCACTTGTACTACAGCATGTACCAGCTGTTCACCTTTGCCATGCTGGTCGCACTCACCACCAACAACATGGGTATCGTGTGGGTGGCGATGGAAGCCGCGACACTAACTACGGTGTTGCTGGTATCGCTGTATCGCACCCCGGCCAGCCTGGAAGCGGCGTGGAAGTATTTCATTCTGTGCGGCGTGGGCATCGCGCTCGCGCTGTTTGGCACCATCCTGCTGTACTTTGCCGCCGAGCGCGTGCTGGGGCAAGGCGGCACAGCGCTGTTGTGGACGCACCTGAACGAAGTGAAGGGCGAACTGGAACCGACCGTGCTCAAGCTGGCGTTCATCTTCCTGCTGGTCGGCTACGGCACCAAGATCGGTCTGGTGCCGCTGCACAGCTGGCTGCCGGATGCGCATGCGGAAGGTCCGACGCCGGTATCGGCGGTATTGTCCGGACTGTTGCTGAACGTGGCCCTGTGCGCGGTGGTGCGCAGCAAGGTGCTGGTCGATGGCTCGCTCGGCAGCCATTTTGCCGGCAACCTGATGATGGGCTTCGGCCTGCTCTCGCTGCTGGTGGCGGCGCTTTCCCTGTTTCGCCAGAAAGACATCAAGCGCATGTTCGCCTATTCATCCATCGAGCACATGGGCCTCATCACATTTGCCTTCGGCATGGGCGGTGCGGTGGCGACCTATGCCGGTATGCTGCACATGACCGTGCACTCGCTGACCAAGTCGGCGATTTTCTTTGCGGTCGGTCACGCGGTGCAGAAGGCCGGCACCCAGCAGATGGATAATATCCGCGGTCTGTTGCAGGTCAGTCCGACGGTGGGCTGGGGGCTTGTGCTGGGCACCTTCGCCATTCTCGGCATGCCGCCGTTTGGTGTATTCGCCAGCGAATTCCTTATTGTCACCACTGCCATGCACGAATATCCGTGGACGACACCGATCCTGCTGATCTCGCTCGGCATCGCTTTTGCTGCCATTTTTGGCAAGGTACAGCCCATGGTATTCGGCGAAACTACCGCCAAGCCCTTGCCGCACCCGCCCGCGCTGGTTCCGGTTTTCCTGCACCTGCTGCTGGTGCTAATCCTCGGTGTGTACATGCCCGCCTATCTGTCGGACTGGTATCGCCAGGCCGCGGCTTTGTTAGGATAAGAAGATGCCGATCAAACATCCCAATTTGCAACTCACCCGCCTGACGGATGCCGTGCCGACCTGGGCGGGCGAGATTGGGGCGGAGTATCTGCCGGATGTTTGCCGGCAAGTACGCGATGGCGGCGGCAGACTGGTCGCACTGTGGGGCAGCGATGCGCGCAAACTGCGCGGCGGGTTTATGTTGCATGTCGCACTCATCAACGAAAGCGGACTGGTGTGCCTGCACGTGCCGCTCCCCGAGACACATCCGCATTACCCTGACATTGCCCGCATCTTCCCCGCCGCTGACCGCATGCAGCGCGCGACTTGCGATCTGCTCGGCCTGCATCCGCTTGAGGCGTCTGATCATCGCAAATGGCTGTGCCACGGTGCGTGGCATGGCGGCAGCTTCCCCTTGCGCAAGGATTTCGATGCGGCGGCGAGCCGTATCGATGCGGCGGACGATTATCCTTTTGTCCATGTTGCGGGGCAGGGCGTGCACGAGATCGCAGTCGGCCCGGTGCATGCCGGCATCATCGAACCTGGACATTTCCGGTTTTCCGTGATTGGCGAGCGGGTCTTGCGCCTGGAAGAGCGGCTGGGCTATGTGCACAAGGGAATCGAGAAGCGTTTCGAGAGTATGAGCCTGCTGCAGGGAGCGAAACTGGCGGGACGGGTGAGCGGTGACAGTACCGTGGCTTATGCCTGGGCCTATGCGATGGCGGCAGAAAGTATCGCCGGGATCACCCCGCCGGATCGTGCATTGTGGTTGCGTGCCCTGTTGCTGGAGCGCGAGCGTATCGCCAATCATCTGGGCGATTTGGGCTACCTTGGCAATGATGTCGCACTGTCGTTTGGCTTCGCCCAATTCTGGATATTGAAAGAGCAGGTGCTGCGCACCAACGCGGCACTGTTCGGCCATCGCTATCTGATGGACTGCATCGTGCCTGGCGGGGTCGCCGTGCAACTTGATGCCGCAGGCAAGCATTTGATTGAACAGGAATGTCTGCTGCTGCAGCGCGAAGTCGCGGTCCTGCGCGGAATCTATGAAGAACATGCCGGAGTGCAGGATCGCTTCATCGGTGCCGGACGGGTAGAACCTAAACTGGCGGCGCAACTCGGGCTGTGCGGGCTGGCCGGACGCGCCAGTGCGCAGGCTTGGGATGCGCGGGTGCAGTTCGCCTGCGCGCCGTACGACAAACTGGACGTGCGCATGGCGACCTATCGCAACGGCGACGTCGCGGCGCGGGTCATCGTGCGCTTCGATGAATTGTTCGAGTCCTTGCGCTTGATTGGCCAGATTTTGGTCAATTTTATTCACGAAGAAGATGCAACGCAGGCACTGGAAAAATTACCCGCAAACGGTTTCGGTATCGGCATGGTGGAAGGCTGGCGCGGTGAAGTGATGGTGGCGATCCACAGCGATGCGCAGGGCAATCTGGCGCGCATCCATCCGCACGACCCTTCCTGGCAGAACTGGCCGGTGCTGGAGCACGCCATCATCGACAACATCGTGCCGGATTTTCCGCTCATCAATAAATCGTTCAACTTGAGCTATTCAGGGCAGGACCTGTAGAGGGTCCTGGAGGTATCCACATGTACCAGATACTGAAACAGATTGTTAAAACCGGAATCAAGACCGAGACACCGCCGCAAAGTGACGAGTCGCTGCGTTTGCTCGAACAGCGTTTGCAGCAGGACATTCTGAATGTATTTGGCGGCGCGCTGGCGATCCGCATGGTGGATGCAGGATCGTGCAATGGCTGTGAGCTGGAGATCCATGCCGTCAACAACGCCTATTACAATCTTGAAGGTATGGGCATCAAATTCGTCGCCAGTCCGCGCCATGCCGACCTGCTGCTGGTCACCGGTCCGGTGTCGCGCCATATGGAAGTCGCCCTCAAGCGCACATACGATGCGGTGCCCGAACCAAAATTGGTGGTGGCGATCGGGGAATGCGCCTGTGACGGCGGTATTTTTTCTCCTGAAGGTGCGGGTGAAAGTTATGCCACCTGTGGCAAAGTTGCCAACGTCATCCCGGTCGATGTGGCGGTGCCGGGTTGCCCGCCCACACCGACCGCCATTCTGCAAGGTATTCTGACCGCGATCCGGACAGCGTAGCGGATACAGTAAGTTGAAAACCGTCGTCGGCCACGGATCGACACAGATATAAACACGGATAAAACAGCGGGGCAGGATGCGCCGAGGTATGAAGCTCGTTAAGCGGGCAATGTGACACCGAAGTCGGTACGTCGTCCCCGTTCCAACCCATTGGTCATTTGGGTCAATCCGTGTGCATCCGTGGCTGACGGCCTTTCCGGGATTGCCGACGCACCTCACTTCTGCTCGGTTACAATGATGCCAGTCGCCCATCATTCAGCGGAGCACCGTCAAGCATGGTTTTTACTTCTTTTTTGCAAAGCCTGACCAAACGGATCAACAGCAAGGGGTTTTCCGTGCTGGTATCAGCACTCTCGGTGCTGGTGGTGTTGTCGCTCTATTACACCCAGAATGCCTTCCTTGAGGCATTCGAAGCGCGCACCTACGATTTGCGCTTCCGCGACATGCGCGGTGCGATTCCACTGGAACCCAACATTGCCATCATCGCCATTGATGACAAGAGCATCGCCGAACTTGGTCGCTATCCCTGGTCGCGCAACCAATACGCACGTTTGCTGGAAAAGCTGAAGGCAGCCCAAGCCAAGGCTGTGTTGTTTGATGCTTTTTTTCCGGAGCGGGAGGATATTGTCAACGATCAGGCGTTTGCGGCGGCGATGAAGAAATCCGGCAACGCGGTACTGGCGGAGTTGTTCGAGTATGACAAAGAAGGGCGGGTGAAGGGCGTGACGCGCTCCCTGCCTGAATTGCAACGTGCCGCGACGGGTGCAGGACAAATCAATCTGTTCCCGGATGAGGATGGTGTCAACCGGCGGTTGCCGGTACTGGTCGAGGCAGAGGGCAAGCTGACCCCCTCACTCGGCATGATGGCGGCGATGCTGGCACTTGGCGAAAGGGAATTTTCCAGCGACACATTTGAGGTGAGGGTGGGCGAGCGCCGTATTCCTGTGGACGAGCAGTACGCGATGTGGATCAACTACACCGGACCTCCCGGCGGTTATCCGCGCTATCCCTTTACCGATGTAGTGCACGGACGGGTGCCGGCAGAACAGCTGAAGGGCAAGCTGCTGTTCGTGGGCGCAACCGCACTGGGTGTTTATGACATGCGCGTCACGCCTTTCCACGGCAACACGCCGGGGGTGGAGATCCATGCCACGGTCGCCGACAACATCATCAGTGGCCGCTTCATCCGCCAGGGCGGACTTGAGGCTTTGCTCGACATCTTTTTCATTGTGCTGCTCGGAGTGTCGGCTTATTTTCTGACCACGCGCCTGAAACTGTACGGCGCCATTCCCGCCACGGCGCTGCTGCTTGTGCTGTACCTCTGGTTTGTTTATTTCATGTTCAAGGACGGGCATTGGATCAACATCATCTATCCGACGCTGTCTGCCGTGCTGGCATTGCTGGTGGGGGGCAGTTTTCGCTACTTGGTGCTGGAGCGCAGTGCGCGCGAGATGCGTTCCATGTTCTCCAGTTACCTGTCGCCTAAACTGGTGGCGCGCTTGGAAAAGGATCCGGAAGCCGCCAGGATCGGCGGCGACAGCAAGGAGGTGACTGTCCTGTTCACCGATATCAAGGGATTCACCTCCTTCAGCGAGGCACATCCGCCGCAGGTGGTGGTGTCGCGGCTGAATGAATATCTGGGTGCCATGGTGCAAGTGATCGAACAGCACGACGGAACCATCGACAAGTTCATTGGTGATGCGATCATGGCGTACTGGGGAGCACCGCTCAGCCAACCCGACCACGCCGAACAGGCCATACGCTGCGTGACAGCGATGGCAGAGCGCATGGATGTGTTGCAGGCGCAATGGGTCAGCCGGGAGTTGGAGCCATTTGCCATCCGGGGCGGCCTCAATTCGGGTGAGGTGGTGGCGGGGAATGTCGGTTTTGCCGGCAAGAAAATGGAATACACCGTCATTGGAGATACGGTGAATCTGGCTTCGCGCCTGGAATCCACGGCCAAGTTTTACGGCATTACCTGGCTGGTGGGAGAGAGCACTTATCGCCTGACAGAAAATGTGCAGCCGTACCGGGAGATTGACAAAATTCGGGTTGTCGGCAAACTGTTACCCGTTACAATCTACGAGCCTCAGGTTGGGGCAGCTGCCTTGAGCAGTGAGCAACTTGTCGTATTCCATGCAGCACTGGCGCAATACCGGCAACGTGACTGGCCGGCGGCACAAGCCGGTTTTGAACAATTGGCAACAGCGCTTCCGCACGACCGGCCTTGCCGGCTGTACATCGAGCGTTGTATTTATTTTGCAGCCAACCCGCCGGCAGGGGATTGGGACGGGGTGTTCAACCGGGCGGAGAAGTAAGATTTACGAGACGCGGATTAACTGCGCTGTTTAACGAATCGGGATAGGCGGATATAAATGCGCAAATTTCTGGCAATCTTCTTTATGGGTCTGATTTCTTCAGGCGCCTTTGCGGCAGACAAACCAAACGGCAAATCCAATGGTTTTATCAAAGCCGATTTCAAACAGGAAATAGCAGTATCCAAATTAAGCCGTTTGCTGGGCGCTGGGGAGGGTTTGCTGTTTGTCTCAAAAAAAGGCGGAATCGTGGAGGCGTTAACGGCCGATGGCAAGGCGGCTTATTCCCTCGCAACCAAGTCGGGCGAGACGCAATTACTAAAACAACCGGAGGCGGTGGCAGTAGCCGGCAACCAGTTGTATGTGGTCGATAGCGGCACGCAACAGGTGCTGTTGTACTCATTGGCAGACGGCAAATTTCAGGGCCGGTTCGGCGCCAGTGCAGGGGGGTTTTTCGGTGGCGGCGACAAGCAGGGACTGGATTCGCCGCGCGGCATTGCGGTACACGAAGGCGTGGTCTACGTGGCGGATACGGGCAACCGGCGCATCCAGATGTTTGGCGTGAACGGCGTGTTTTTGCATACCCTGGAATTGACCGCACCAGCCCCTGTTCAGAGCGGCAAGGAATTGCCCTACAAACTGAACCAGGCGGTGGATATTGCGCTGGACGATGCCGGTCGTATCTATGTACTTGATACCGGAGATGCGCTGGTCAAGGTGTATGACGCGGGCGGGCTCTATCTGCGGTCATTTGAGGGCATCTCCAGTCCGCTTGCTTTGGCCGTGGCGAGTGACGGGGTGTACATCGCGGATGAGCGTGCACAAGCCATTCTTAAATTTGATTTTGAGGGGAAACTTGCTTACCAGTTTGGCTCCAGAGGAGAGGGTAAATCACAAAGTAAAAAAATCTCCGGGGTGGCTGCCGACAAGGGACAGCAGATTTTTATCGGGGATGCAGGCAAGTCGTTGATCAATGTATTTCAGACAGTTGCCGGGGTGCGTATTGAGCCGATACCGCGTGTGGCTGGCCGCGCTTCGGTGGAGTGGCTGGCGAATATCGATGTGGAAGCCCTGCAACTTGCCGGTGATGGCAAAGGGGCGCTGTATGCCATTGCCGGTCAGGATAAGGATGGACTGCTGCTGAAGTTGAGTGACGGCAAGGTTGCGGCCAGAATCACACTGAAAGATATGCAACCGGTTGCCCTTGCACTGGATGTCGCGGGCAACATCTGGGTTGCGGACAAAAAGAAAAAACGGATAGTCAAGCTGAATGAGTCCGGCACCGAGCTGCTCGGAGTCGGCAGCAGCGGCAGCGGTGCCGGGCAATTCAGCAACCCGAGCGCGCTGGCCGTGGCATCAACCGGGCTGGTCTTTGTGGCGGATCGCGGCAATCGTTCGGTGCAGGTATTCCGCGAGGACGGTGTATTCCTGAAAAAATTGGGTGGGGGGCAAGCAAAGATCGAAGATCCGGTCGCGATGGGCATCGACGAAACGGATAATCTGTTCATTCTGGATGCCGGGCGCGGCAGTGTGATGGTGTACTCCGCCGGCGGCGAGTTCAGATACGAATTTGGCAAGCTGAAAGAAGGCAGTGATTTTGTCAAGCCGCTGGACATGGCCGTGACACCGGATGAGGTGCTGGTGCTGGATGGTACTCAGATTAAGGCTTTCGATCACCAGGGCAAGTTACTGCGTGTATTTGGCACCAAGGCGACCGGGACGGCGGGCATGGGCGATGCGGCCGCGCTTGCCTCCGGTGGTGGCAGCACGCTGTTTGTATCCGACCCCAAGGCGAAGCGGGTGGCATTACTGTCGGTGTTATACAAGCCGCGGCAATTGCAGCAGTTTGAGGCGCGCCCGGGTGTGCACGCAGTGGAGCTGCACTGGTCAAAGCCGCGGGCGCCTTATGTCAATGCATTCCGTGTCTATCGCTCCAAAACGGAGGATTCCGGTTACGTGCGTGTGGCAACGGTTGAAACCAATTTTTACAGTGATACCGGGCTGGAGCCGGGTGCGCACTATTCTTACCGGGTGGCAGCGGTATCGAATGCCGGCTTTGAAGGGGCGAGCAGTGCGGCAGCAAGTGCCATCCCGGAAAAATACCTGCCACCCGCACCGGTTGCGGTGACTGCAGAGGCCAGTCCGTGGCAGGCAAAAATAAAGTGGGACGCGGTTGACCCGCAATATTTTGCCGCCTACCGCATTTATCAGAAGGAGGGTGAGGGGTTAACCAGGATTGGAGAAGTTACCGAACCCGCTTTCGTCAAGGACGGGCTGCAGCCGGAAACCCAATACACTTTTTATGTAAGCGTGTTGAGCAGTGACAATACCGAGTCGGACAAGGCGGTGGTGGAAGTGAAGACAGAAGTATTCAATCGCCCGCCGCTGGAAATCGAAGTGGTCAGGCTGAACGATGTGTTTTCCAATTCCTACAAACTGTATGAGCGTGATGGCGTCGGGGTGATCCGCCTGACCAACAACACGGACAGGAATATGGAAAAGATCCGTGTCAGTTTCGTGCTCAAGAACTTCATGGATTTTGCCACCGAGAGCAAGGTTTCCCAATTGCTGCCCGGGCAGAGTGAAGAATTGCCACTGATGGCGGTATTCAACAACAGCATCCTGACCATGACCGAAGATAGCGCAGTACAGGCGCTGATCGAGGCCAGCTATTTCGATAACGGCAAACGCGAGACCTATGGCCGCAACGCCACGGTCAACGTGTATGACAAGCACCGATTGAGCTGGGATGAGCGCGACCGTTTCGCGGTTTTCGTGACTCCCAAGGATGAGCCCATCCTTAATCTGGCGCGCTTGGTCGTCGGCGAATACAAGGAAACCAAAGACGAGGCGCAGCTGGCGGCGGCCTTGTTCGATGCGCTGGGTGTATTTGGTCTGACCTACATCCAGGACCCAAGCAATCCATACCAGATTACCTCGGGCAAAACCCATGCCGTGGATTATCTGCAATTCCCGCGCGAGACGCTGGAGCGGAAATCGGGGGATTGCGATGATCTGGTGGCGGTGTATTCGTCCGGCCTGGAAAGCATGGGTATTACTACCCTGGTGCTCGAGGTCCCGGGGCACATGCTGATGATGTTCAACACCGGCATTGCAGCGGAAGGCGACGGCTACACCATGAACAACATGTATGTCATTCACGAAGGCACATTATGGATTCCGGTGGAGACCACGCTGGTCGGAAATTCTTTCATCAAGGCGTGGGAAAAGGGTAGCGAGAACTACTACAAGTACAAGGATAACGGCTTGACGATTCTCGACATCCACCCGGCGTGGGAGACCTACAAGCCCGCCAGCCTGCCGGCTTCAGGCTGGAAGGCAAGCGGCCTGAACCGGGCGGCGATCGAGAAAAAATTTCCCGGTGACGGTCTGTCAGTGCTGAAGATCAGCTCGCAGACCAAGACCAGGCATTATCTGGATGTCCTGCAGGAGAAACCGGATGATATTGATGCCCATTTGCAGATTGGCATTATTCTGGCGCGGATCGGTGATCGCAACGAGGCCGCAAAGTACTTCGACAAGGTCATCAGTCTGGATGCGAAAAATGCTGCGGCATTGAATAACCGCGGCAATTTACTGATGATCGACAGCAAGTACCAGGAAGCGGTCAAGGCTTACCAGGCAGCTGCGCAAGCCAGCCCGCAAGACGCGCATATTTTGGTCAATCTGGCGCGGGCATATAAGCGTCTGGGGCAACTAAAAAGTGCCAAAGCCGCGTTTATCAAGGCAAAAAAACTTGACCCGGCAGTACAAAAGCAATATCGCGCACTGGCTCTGGAACTCCTGAACGCACTGTGAGTCTGACACGCCGAATTTAACCGAGGAGAGATGGAATGAAAAAAGTCATTGCAGTGTTGGTACTACTGGGAATTGCCCTTGCCAGCCCGGCGCAGGCGACGGATCAGGAGCTTTCCTTGTGGGAGCGCCTGCGCAAGAAGATCGAGTTGCTGACGCCCAAGAAGAAACTGACGACAACGACGGCGGCCGGCGGCGTGCGTGGTACGATGGCGGATGCAGAGGATGTCTATTGGAAGGGGGAGGCCAAGCCGGTGGCAGTTGATGAGAATGAGCTGGCCGCGTTCGGCAAAGCCATCACGCTGGTTGACGCGGGCAATACGGCCGAAGCAAAGACCGCATTCGCCGAGTTCATCAGACAATATCCGGACAGCACCTTGCGTGCCGATGCAGAAGCGGCATTGGGGCAGCTCAGTTCCGGCCAATAGCCGGTGTGACATCAGGGGCGGCTGGTAGAAAGCCGCCCCAGACTCTATAATTCCGCCCCCGATTCTCGCGGATAGCGGATTTCCATGCAGTTATTGACCTTTGGCATCAATCATCAGACCGCTCCGCTCGCCGTGCGCGAGCAAATCGCGTTCAATGCGGAAGCGATGGATGTTGCGTTGCGCGATCTGGTGGGCAACGGCGCGGCCAAGGAAGCCACCATTCTTTCCACCTGCAATCGTACCGAGGTTTACTGCAATACCACCATGCCGTCGCAGGCAGTCGGCTGGCTTGCCGCTTATCACCATTTGCCGGTGACCGATATCGAGCCTTATCTCTATCGATTGCCGCAGGAACAAGCGGTCAAGCATGCGTTCCGCGTCGCCAGCGGGCTGGATTCGATGGTGCTGGGCGAACCGCAGATTCTGGGGCAGATGAAACTGGCGGTACGCCAGGCGGAGCAGGCGGGCACGTTGGGTTTCCTGTTGCACAAACTGTTCCAGCGCACTTTCTCGGTGGCCAAGGACGTGCGTACCCAGACTGAGATCGGCGCCAATCTGGTGTCGATGGCCGCAGCCGCAGTCAGGCTGGCCGAACGTATCTTTCCCAGTATCGCCGAGCAGAAGGTCCTGCTCATCGGCGCGGGCGAGATGATTGAACTGAATGCAGTCCACTTTGCGGCGCGCTATCCGCAACAGATCACCGTCGCCAATCGCACCCTGGATCGAGCACAGGCGCTGGCACGGCGCATTAATGGCCGTGCCATCACTCTGGCGGATCTGCCGCAGGAACTGGCGCAGCACGACATCATCGTCACCTGCACCGCCAGCCAATTGCCCATCCTGGGCAAGGGCATGGTCGAGCGTGCTTTGAAACTGCGCAAGCATCGGCCTTTGTTCATCGTCGATCTGGCTGTGCCGCGCGATGTGGAAGCGGAAGTTGCCGAGCTGAATGATGTGTTTCTCTACACCATGGATGATATCGCCGAAGTGGTGAAGGACGGGCTCGATGCGCGCCAGGGCGCGGTTAAGGAAGCCGAGGTGATCATTGATTCCGGCGTTTCCGATTTTGTCCACTGGATGGAATCGCGCGAAGTGGTGCCGACCATTCGCGCCCTGCGCGACCAGGCCGAGCGTAACCGGCGCCATGAGATGGAGAAGGCGGTCCGCCTGCTGGCCAAGGGTGAAAACCCGGAAAAAGTGCTGGACATGATGAGCAGCGGACTGACCAATAAATTCCTGCACGCGCCAACCCATGCGCTGAATCAGCTTCATGCAGATGAACGCGAGCACTTTCTCGAAGTGATCCATCGCCTGTATCACCTTAGCGGCGAAGAATGAAACCCAACATTGCCGCCCGCCTCGCCCGCTTGGGCGAACGCCTGCACGAAGTCGATCAACTGTTGAGTAGCGAAGAATCCACGCGCGACATGGACGTGTTTCGCCGGCTTAACCGCGAACGCGCCGAACTGGAGCCGGTGGTAACTCTTTTTTGCGCTTACCAGACATGTCTGGCCGACCTTGGGACTGCCAGGGAAATGGCACAAGATCCGGAAATGAAAGAATTCGCCCAAGCCGAGATCGAGCAGGGCGAGCAACGTCTGGCCGAGCTGGATCGTGAACTTGAATTGCAACTGCTGCCGAAAGATACCAACGACGAACGCAACGTATTTCTCGAGGTGCGCGCCGGCACCGGCGGCGACGAGGCGGCGCTGTTCGCGGGCGACCTGTTCCGCATGTATCTGCGTTTTGCCGAACGCCGCCGCTGGCAGGTCGAGATCATCTCCGAAAGTCCGGGCGAGATGGGCGGTTACAAGGAAGTCATCGCGCGCATCATCGGCCAGGGTGCGTACTCGGTGCTGAAATTTGAATCCGGCGCCCACCGCGTCCAGCGCGTGCCGGCCACCGAGACGCAGGGGCGCATCCATACCTCTGCCTGTACCGTCGCCATCCTGCCGGAAGCAGACGAAGTGGGCGAAGTTGAACTGAATCCCGCCGACCTGCGCATCGATACTTTTCGCGCCAGCGGCGCGGGCGGCCAGCACATCAACAAGACCGACTCTGCTGTGCGTATCACCCATATTCCAACCGGCACCGTGGTCGAATGCCAGGACGGACGCTCGCAACACCAGAACAAGGCGCAGGCCCTGCGCGTGCTGGCAGCACGGATCAAGGCCAAGGAAGAGCAGGCGGCGCACAGCAAGCTTGCCGCCGAGCGCAAATCGCTGGTCGGCAGCGGCGACC
>DISA01000055.1 GCA_002421915.1 Gallionellaceae bacterium UBA6222 | reverse complement strand
AGCATCGAGCCGAAGCTGGCCATCAACCTGTCGATGATCTCTTTGGTTTTTGCGGGGTCGTGCTTCTCCGCTTCCTGCTCCACAGTGCCGAGAACAGAGCAACCGGTGCGCATCACATCCATTGGGTGCGCGTTGGCTGGCAGGGCTTCCAGCGCCTGCTTCACCGCCTGCGGCAAACCGCGCATTGCTTTCAGTTTCGTCTTGTAGGCTTTCAGTTCGGCGGCAGTCGGCAGCGTGCCGTGGATCAGCAGATGGGCGATCTCCTCGAATTCTGCCTGCTCCGCAAAGTCGAGGATGTCGTAGCCGCGATAGTGCAGGTCGTTGCCGGTGCGCCCGACGGTGCAGACGGCGGTGTTGCCCGCGACGGTGCCGGAGAGGGCGACGGATTTCTTTGGTTTCGGTAGTGTTGTTTCTTCTGCCATGCTTTTCTCCTCGAATGAGATTCAGTAAAAAACCTTTAGCCAAATTGTTTTGCAGGGTTTATTCAGTTCCTTTCTCCGCAAACAGCCGATCCAGTTGCTGCTCGAATCTGTGATAGCCGAGATAGTCGTACAGCTCCATGCGCGGTTGCATGTCCGCCAGCACATTCCGCTGCGTGCCGTCGGCGAGGATGTGCTGGTACACGTTCAACGCCGCCTTGCTCATGGCGCGGTAAGCCGACAGCGGATACAGCACCAGTCCGATGCCGACACCCGCGAGTTGCTCGGTGGTGAACAGCGGTGTCGCGCCGAACTCGGTGATATTGGCCAGCACCGGCACATTTACTGCTTTGGTGAACTCCGCATATTGCTCCAGCGTCGTGATCGCTTCCGGGAAGATCATGTCTGCCCCCGCTGCGACGCAGGCTTGTGCGCGCTCGATGGCGGAGCTCATGCCTTCCACCGCCAGTGCATCGGTACGCGCCATGATGACGAAACTCTCGTCGGTGCGCGCATCCATCGCCGCTTTGATGCGGTCCACCATCTCGTTTTGGCTGACGATGGCCTTGTTCGGGCGGTGGCCGCAGCGTTTTTGCATCACCTGGTCTTCGATATGGAATCCCGCCGCGCCGGCCTGCGCAACTTCGCGCGTGGCGCGCGCGATGTTGAACGCGCCGCCCCAGCCGGTGTCGATATCGACCAGCAAGGGCAGGTCGCTGGCGGCAGTGATGCGGCGCGCGTCCTCGCACACGTCATGCAGCGTGGTGATGCCGAGATCGGGGATGCCCAGCGAAGAAGCCGCCACGCCGCCGCCGGAAAGATAGAGCGCCTTGTGCCCGCTCTTCTGCGCCAGGATGGCACAGTATGCGGTGACTGCGCCGACGACCTGCAAGGGATGGTTGTCTGCGACGGCTTGGCGCAGTTTGTTGCCGGGGGTGTTGCTCATGCTGCTTCCTCCTCCTTGTCAATCATCTCGCTGATGCTCTTCCATGCGCCCTGGATATGGCGGCGCATCAGCAGCTCGGCCAGTTCGCCGTCGCGCTGCTCCAGTGCGGCGACGATCTGGCGGTGTTGTTGCAGGGCGGGTTTGGTGCGCGCGGCTTTGCGGCTGGTGCGATAGCGGCACATGCGCAGCAACTGGTATTGCTCGTTGCCGAGCAAGTCCATCAGCATCCGGTTGCGGCTGCCGCGCGCGATCTGGTAGTGGAAGTCGAGGTCACCCTCGCTTTGTGAATAGACCTTGCCGCCTTCTTTCTTGATCTGCTGTTCGTGTTGATCGAGCAGTTTTCCCAAATTGGCGATCTCTTCATCGGTCATCCGTGTTGCGGCGAGGCGGCAGGCCATGCCTTCCAGTGCTTCGCGCACGCCGTAGAGATCGGAGAGGGTCTTGCGGTCCAGCACCGCCACGCGGGCGCCGGCGTTGGGGATGCGTTTCACCAGACGCATACCTTCGAGATGACGCAACGCCTCGCGCAGCGGGCCGCGTCCCATGCCGTAGCGCTCGGCCAGCTCGGCCTCGTTCAGTTTCTGCCCTTGCGCCAGTTCGCCGGTGACGATGCTGTGCGCCAGACGGCGCGTTGCAACGTCTGCGAGGGTGCCTTGCTCGGGAACTTGAATCAGCATCGAAATCGCTCCGATTGTCGACAAAGTGAGCGAATCCTAGCACCAAAAACCAAATAAAGTGCAAGTTATTTAACTTATGTCGACAAAATGACTGTGCTGGGGTGAATCATGGAGTGCATAAAACGAAGAAAAGTAGGTCACTTGGCGCGGTGTTGTGGGTCGGGATTCATCCCGACAGGTCGGACTAACGCCCAATCCGCATTCGGCTATTTTCTGCGGTAGGTCACGAAGTGATAAGTCAGCGGCTGTGGCGCATCCTGCGTGCGCGCCTCGCGCGATACTTCCTGCCATGCCTTGGAATCGAAGGCAGGGAAGTGCGCGTCGCCTGCCACCTCCTGCCGGATCTCGGTGATATACAGCGTGTCCGCCAGCGGCAATGCCTGCGCGTAGATCTCCGCACCGCCGACGATGAAGACTTCCTCATCGTTCGCGCAGAGCTTGATCGCATCCGGCAAGGAATGCGCGATGAGGCAACCCTCAATCTGCAATTCGGTGTTGCGCGTGACGATCACCGTGGTGCGCCCCGGCAAGGGTTTGCCGATGGAATCGAAGGTCTTGCGCCCCATGATCATGTGATGCCCCATGGTCAGCGTTTTGAAGTGTTTCAGGTCTTCCGGGCAGCGCCAGGGCAGGGTGTTGTTCACGCCGATGGTGCGGTTCTGCGCCATGGCGACGATGAGGGAAACGCTCATATCGCGACGGGGGCTTTGATGGCGGGGTGCGGGTCGTAGCCTTCCAGGGTGAAGTCTTCGAATTTGAAGCCGAAGATGTCCTTCACTTCAGGATTAATCTTCATCGTCGGCAGCGCGCGCGGCTCGCGCGACAGTTGCAACGCGGTCTGTTCCATGTGGTTGGAATAGAGGTGCGCGTCGCCGAAGGTGTGCACGAAGTCGCCGTATTCCAGCCCGCACACCTGCGCCATCATCATCGTCAGCAGCGCATAGCTGGCGATGTTGAACGGCACGCC
>DISA01000018.1 GCA_002421915.1 Gallionellaceae bacterium UBA6222 | reverse complement strand
CCGTGGTCTGTCCCCGGTTTTCCTGGCGACATGCCGCTGGATCATCTTTTCGTCCTGATGATGCTTCCTGATAACTCCCGACACCGGGTCGGTGGAAACATTGCTGGCAACAAAGAAAAACTGCCAACCCCATTCGCGGCAAGCATTCGGATATTTTCGCTCAAGCGCATTTGGCATCCAGACGTCCACCTGGCCTGAAGCGACATCCTTATCAAAGATTATCCTGCGGCGAGCCAGATGTTCCTTGAGGGCAGCGGCCAATCTTGCCGCAGCGCGCGAAGCGCTGGAAGCGCCCGCGCCCGACCCGGTCGTGTTGGAGTCGGTGGAAGCGTTCATGCGGCGGGTGGCGGGCATCGAGTGGCAGAACTGTCCGCACTGCAGCGAAGGGCTATTCCGGGTGGTGCAGGCGATCCCGCCTCACCTGCCGCGCCCACCGCCTGAAAGATCATCGTGATACTTTCCGATTCCCTTTTGTGCTTTCTCCGTCAGTCGAGCGTTCGCAACTGGCGTAGATGCGCTCGCCCATGGGGCCTGAATGGCGCTTGTACTGGTCGGTTTGCGTGGTGTGCCGATGCCAATGTGCGCACGAGAATCACGCGAGGGCAGTCATTTCTCATTCACCCATTGCCGCACTCTCCGAACATGCTGTTGACGCCAAGCATCAAATCCTTACAATCCCCATAGGTTCCGCTCTCCGAAGGTTCAGTCCAACAAGGTNNGCGGCAGATAAACGCTATTCGTTATGTTTCACAGTTCGTCGGCTTCCGTAATCGAATGAGAGGAACGCAATATGCCAGCCAAGAAGAAGTTCGATGAAGACGACCGCCGGAGAGTAATTGCCGTTATCGAGCAGCACTTTGGTATTTCACTGAAGGCAATTGGCTCCTACCGGAAGTATCTTCGAGACGAGCACGGTGGCAGATACATCGTACTGGGCGGCTATGAAGACTGGCACGGCATACCACGAAAGATCTTTGCCGCCGAAGAGGCTAGCCCTGCTGACACCACACTCATCATCGCCAAGCGATCTAAGGCAGCAATCGATATCTTTTCGGGGCCATTTCGTCCTTTGCTCAATCGTAAGGACGATCTACCGAAAACCGATCACGAATATGTATTCAACCTTAGCTCCGGCACAATCGGATTGAAAGTGCGGGAAGCCCCGAATCTCGTGCTACGAAGGCTTGATGAAACGAAGTACTCGGTGGAGGAAAAGCAAGCTGAAATACGAAGCCGGGAAATCGCCGCACTGGTGGAACGTCTTTCGCCGACGGAACGAGCTGAGTTGCTTCGGCGGCTCAAGGAACACCAGTGAAACATAACCCTGCGGTCCACTGGACGCTGCGCGATAAAGCCGCGCAGCGCCGGTGACCTACACGTTATATGTCAAAGGAGAAATTATGAGGAATTTATTCGTCTTCGCAGTTGTCGCACTCTTTTTGCAAGGTTGCGCAACTTCATATCAAGAATCTGGCTTTAGCGGTGGGTACTCGGAAACACAACTGGACGAAAATGTTTTTCGGGTAACGTTTCGTGGCAACGGTTATACCGGGCGTGAAAGAACAGCCGATTTCACATTGTTACGCAGTGCTGAATTAACTTTAAAAAATGGTTTCCAATACTTTGCAATAATTGACGCAAATAGCGATACAACACATAGCTCATATACAACGCCAACAACATCAAATACAACAGGCAGTGCTTATGGCTCTGGTAATTACGTATACGGCAATGCAACGACCACCACAACAGGTGGACAGACTTACCATATCTCAAAGCCAAGCTCGTCAAATACCATTGTGTGTTTCAAGGAAAAGCCGGAAACAACATTCACCTACAACGCAAAATTTATTTACAAAAATATCGCAGAAAAATATGGCATCGCTACGGAAGTCAAATAAAACACATAACATTACGTTCGAGCGGGACGCCGCAAAAGCGCGGCGCCCCTCAACTTACTACAAGGGCTTCCCCAAATTTTCAACCGGTTCTGATTTTCTATTTCATTGCCATTCTCCGTTTCGTTTCATATCGCGCTGCGTGCATCGAGTGAGAAGGTGAAGGACTGCTAAACTACAACCGGTCATGTTGGGCATTCGCCCGGACCCTGATGAAAGACGCGCGCCGGGGCCTCAATCGTTAGTCGGGTTCTACTGCTCCCCATAAAGCTAACCAGGCTCTCCCGGCGCGGGTCCAACCCGCTTCACATCAACGCTGCAGTGCATCGGTGATTCTTCGCCGCTTCCCTGCGGCGTATTGATCCTTTCAAACATTCTTTCTGGCAGACGGTTTTGGTTTTTACACTTTGCCCGGCTCCAGTTTGAAATCTTCGCCGTACCTCAGCACTGCCCACGCCAACCGCGCGTTCTTCGCCGCGATGGCGATCACTGCGCGCCAGTAGCCGCGTCGTTCTTGCCGCGCTTGCCGGTCATGCGATAGGGGGCGACGAACTTGGGGGCCATGAGTTTGACGGTGTGGCCGTGTTGCCGGAACAGCCGCGCCCAGTGATGCGCACCGGAACAGGCTTCCATGCCGATCAGACACGGCGATAAGTTGGCGATCAGCGGCAGCAGGTCCGCGCGCGATACTTTGGGTTTGACCAGGGCGGGCTTGCCGTTATCATCTACGCCGTGCACGGCAAATACGTTCTTGGCGAGATCGATTCCTACGGTGATAATGTTCATGGACTTCCCCTTTCGTGGTGTTGATGAAATGTCAGAAATTCCATCATGGCACTTGTTGCCGTTTGCGGATACTTCTCCGCTACCTCGGGACGGGGAAGTCCCTTTCATTTCGTTGGGCATCTAAAATCTGAGCCTCCTACCGCATTGACTCTGGTTAGCATATTTGCTAACCTACAAACATGACTTATTCCATCGAATACTTTCATGCAAAAGTACAAGCCACTGTCGAGGCTTGGCCTGTGGATGTTGTCGCTGACTACGCAAGAATTGTCGAACTTCTTATCGAGCATGGCCCGAACTTGCGTTTGCCCCACTCACGCGCGTTTGGTGGCGGGTTGTTTGAATTACGCCCGCGCGGCAAATCAGGCATTGGAAGAGCGTTCTACTGTTTTCTTGTCGGGCAGCGCGTGGTGATACTGCATGCGTTCATTAAAAAATCGCAGGAAACACCCGTGCAGGAAACCAAACTTGCGCGCAAGCGAATGAAGGAGATACAAAATGACTGATCTTAAATACGACCCTGTGCTGCACAATCAAAAAGCTTTTCTTGAAAAGGCATCGAAACGCCGTGGCTTTCGCGAAGCCTATGATGCCCTTGAAACCGAGTATGCACTCGCGCTTGAAATGCTGTCCGCGCGCACACGCGCTGGGCTTACTCAAGAAGCTGTCGCTGATCGCATGGGCACTACCAAGAGCGCTGTTTCACGGCTTGAAGGTGCTGGCAAGCATGCACCGTCCATGGCATCACTCAAAAGATATGCTGATGCTGTTGGCTGTACGCTAAAGATTGAATTTATTCCACAGCCAATAAAACGACGTGCCGCAGCCCAACCCATCGTTCGAGCGGACGCGCCAAAAGCTGCGCGCCGCTCAACTTAACTACAAGGGCTTCCCCAAATTCTCAAGCGGTTTTGATTTTCTATTTCATTGCCACTCTCCGTTTCGTTTCATCTCGCGCTGCTTGCATCGTGTAAGAAGGTGAAGGACTGCTAAACTACAAACGGTCATGTTGAGCCTGTGGCCCGGACCCTGATGAAAGACGCGCGCCGGGGCCTCAATCGTTAGTCGGGTTCTACTGCTCCCCAGTAAATTAATCAGGCTCTCCCGGCGCGGGTCCAACCCGCTTCACATCAACGCTGCAGTGCATCGGTGATTCTTTGCCGCTTCCCTGCGGCGTATTGATCCTTTCAAACATTCTCTTTCTGGCAGACGGTTTTGGTTTTCAGACTTTGCCCGCCTCCATTTTGAAATCCTCGCCGTACTTCAACACCGCCCACGCCAGCCGCGCATTCCCTTCGACAGGCTCAGGACAGGCTTCGCCGCGATGGCGATCACGGTGCGCCAGTAGCCGCGTCGTTCCTGTAGTGCTCTGGCCCAGCGGCTGAATCGTTAGACCTTCCCACAAAAAAGGTGACAATAGGCACACGCCAAGCTAGAATTAAAATATGAAACCATTTCGCTGGAACCACGACAAAAACGAGGCTCTTAAGATTGAGCGCGGCATTTCGTTTGAGGTTATAGCCCTTGCTATCGAGGCGGATGGTTTACTGGATGAATTGCGCCACCCAAACACGGGGAAATATCCAAACCAATCTGTTCTTGTCGTGGCATTTGATAGCTACGTTTACTTGGTGCCATACGTTGAAGAGCCAGAGTATTATTTCTTGAAGACGGTAATTCCGAGCAGAAAGGCCACCAGAGACTACTTGCTGAGGAGCAACCCAAATGAAAAAACTTGACGCGTTTGAGGAAGATATTTTAGCCGCCTATGAAAAGGGCGATCTCAAGTCCACCTCACCTTCAAAAGCCGAATTGGCAAAATTCAAAGCTGCTGCCACCGCTACCTTCCTCAAGGAAAAGCGGATCAACATCCGCCTTTCCACGCCTGACTTGATGGATATTCAGGCTCGCGCACTTGAAGAAGGTATGCCATACCAAACCCTAATAGCCAGCGTGCTTCACAAGTTTGTGTCAGGGCGTCTTGTAGAGCCCGCGCTAGGTCTAACCTCTCGTTCAAGCGGGACGCGCCAAAAGCGGCGCGCCCCTTAACTCAAACTACAAGGGCTTCCCCAAATTCTCAAGCGGTTTTGATTTTCTATTTAGTAATAGGGTGGTAATAGGGGACATAATAGGGGACAGACCACGATTTTCTGAATCTTTGCTTGGACATAATAGGGGACAGACCACGATTTTCTGAATCTTTGCTAGACTGACCCGGCTTCCAATTCGCCGGAGACCGTTATGCCGCGCCGCGCCCGCATCGCTTTGCCTGGCGTCCCCGTTCATCTCATCCAGCGGGGCAACAACCGCCAACCTTGCTTCTTTGCCGACGAGGATTATCACCGCTACCTCGATTGGCTGGCCGAGTATGCCAACAAGGCATGCTGCCGTATCCATGCCTATGTGCTGATGACCAACCATGTGCATCTGCTGCTCACCCCGGAACGCGCGGATGCCAGTGGCACGCTGATGAAATCGCTGGGGCAGCGTTATGTGCAGTATGTAAATCGCACCTACCGGCGTAGCGGGACGTTGTGGGAGGGGCGCTTTCGTTCATGCCTGGTGCAGGAGGAGGACTATCTGTTGGGTTGCCAGCGTTACATCGAGCTGAACCCGGTGCGCGCCGCTATGGTGGCGCATCCTGCCGAATATCGCTGGTCGAGCTATCGCGTAAACGCGCAGGGCGAGACGGGTGGTCTGGTGCAGCCTCACCCTCTCTATGAGGCGCTTGGCAATGATGCCGTAATACGGCAGGTTGCCTATCGCGAGTTGTTCCGCCATGAACTGGAGCCGGGCATGGTGGATGAGATTCGCCGCGCAACCAATGGCAATTTTGCGCTGGGCAATAAGCGCTTCGCGTTGCAGGTGTCGAAGGCGATCGGCAGACGTGCAGCACCGGGACAATCAGGGCGGCCTCGCAAGTTGGCTGAACCGGAGTCTGGTGAACTCTTTTGAGCGGGGAAACCGTGGTCTGTCCCCGGTTTTCCTGAAAACGATCATTCCGAGTAGGAAAGCTACTCGTATCTATCTTGATGAGGAGCGTTGAAATGGACAAAGAAAATATACTTGAAGAAGAAATTTTGGCCTCATTTGAAAGAGGCGAATGGCAACCCGCCCCAAAAAACAAAAGTGAAATCGCACGCTTTGCGGCAATGGCTTCTGCATCTCTGGCTAAAGACAAGCGGGTCAATATTCGTATCTCCTCCCGAGATCTTGATGACATTCAAGCAAAGGCCGCAGAAGAAGCGATTCCTTATCAGACGTTAATGGCTAGCGTCCTTCACAAATATGTCACGGGTCGTCTTGTAGAGCCACAGACCAGCCTAACTTCACGTTCAAGCGGGACGCGCCAAAAGCGGCGCGCCCCTTTCATTCGTTAGACGCATTCTATCTATGCTGCCATGAGAGGGCTATCTATGGATTCGTGGAAATTTGAAAGTAATCTCGGTAAACAGACTGCGCTCTCACTGGCTTGCATTGCGGTTGGCACAATCTTGGTAATTGGTTTCCGTCACTTCGATGGCTCGAGCATGACAAACAATGTGGCGGGATTTCTGTGCGGTCTACTCCTGCTGCTCATCGGCATCTCCGCATTTCTGGTGAGTGGAAAACAAACCATTGTCGTCGACCCCCGGATGCGTCGCATTGTTGTGGAAGATAAAAACAAGTTTGGGATAAAGAAAAGATTGATCCGCTTCAGTGAAATTACCGACACCAGCATCGGTTATATTGGAAAAAGATCCAACTTTGTCAACTTCTATTACATAATTCTCAAACTCAAAAGTGGAGAGAAATATCCGCTGTTTTCACCGGGACGTTTCCATGATGGTGGATCGGATAGGTCAGTTATGGAAAGTCGGAGACAGCGTCTTGAAAATTGTATTAAACAGGCTGCTGGCGAGTAAATGCATGTCTAACCCGGCAGTCAAGCGGGACTGCGCAAAAGCGCGCAGCCCCTTGCTTTTGCGTTATGCCCCTTAATCTGTTCTTGTCGTGGCATTTGATAGCTACGTTTACTTGGTGCCATACGTTGAAGAGCCAGAGTATTACTTCTTGAAGACGGTAATTCCGAGCAGAAATACCAAGTTCCCAGATGAAATTGTGGTTTACAACACGGCGCCAGATAATTTACAATGCGCCACCACAAAGTTTACAACGTTCAACATGGCAAAACCATCAAGATTTGATGAGATCGTTCGCACGGTTACTAGAGACGTCATGGAACACCCCCGTGACCTCACCAGACATTATGCTGAACGCTATGCCATCTCGCGAGTTGCTTCTAATAACTACATTCAACGACTTGAGACCGACGGATGGATTGCTCGTAGCGGCCCATCTACCCATCCAGTATTTAGCCCTGGATACAAGCGCCGGATTGCACGCTTATACAGCCTGGCAGGACTTGAAGAACATATCATTTGGGGCCAAGACTTCAAGCCGTACTTTAATTTGACGCCAAGCGTGCAAAATATTGTCGGGCACGGATTTACCGAAATGGTCAATAACGCCATCGATCATTCTGGAGGTAAGTCGGTATTTGTGTGGATTAGCCAAGATGAGCATGATTTGCGGATAATTATCTCAGACGATGGTGTCGGCATATTCGCTAAGATCACCTCTGCGTTAGGGCTGCCCGACATGCGGCAGGCACTGTTCGAGCTATCAAAGGGCAAATTGACAACAGATCCTTCAAAGCACACTGGCGAAGGTGTATTCTTTACTTCGAGAATGTTCGACTCTTTTAAAATTTCCGCCAACGGGCTGCAATTCAATCATGAGCAGAATGCACCTCATGACCTTTTGCATGAGGCGGCAGGAGTATTTCCGAACGGGACTGCGGTTTTCATGCGCATTGCGCTTTCAAGCAGTAGAACTGCCTCTGATGTCTATGCCCAATTTACCGATGCTCCAGAGGACTACGATTTCTCAAAGACCGTTGTGCCGATGAAGCTTGCGAGATATGGTGATGAGCAACTGGTATCTAGATCGCAAGCCAAGAGGCTGATAGCACGATTTGATAGATTTAGAACTGTCATATTGGATTTTACTGATATTCAGGAGATCGGACAGGCCTTTGCAGACGAGCTCTTTCGTGTTTATTCAAATAGCCACCCATCCGTTGAACTGCTGCCTAAGAATATGACTAAACAGGTTGAGCGTATGTGGCTCCGCGCTGTGTCGCCCCGAATGACATAACGTCGTGAGCAAGGCCTAACCATTCGCTCAACCGGATATTTTTTGGCATGCGGCAGTCGGGCGAGAATGAAATGAAGCCCAACTGCCGCATGCCAAAAAATGCCGGTTAGCTCAAACATTAGGGGTCAAAGTCCGCACGTTGCCGTTTTGCCCCCGTAGTAATGGGTGTCCCAGTTTCCCTGTCCCCGGTTTTCCGGTTTCTGCGACCGTGCAGAATCAGTCCTCCACTTCCTCGTAGCCCGTGATCATGGCGCGAATATGCGCCAGCGGGGTGTGGCCGGTGGTGGTGAGATAGACGTGCACGATGAGGAAGATCAGCATCGCGAACGCCATCACGGTGTGCAGCCCCGCCACCATGTCCAGCGTCAGCCCCGCCGGTGCGGCGTCGCGCCATGCCTGGTAATAGAGCAGGCCCAGGCCGCTGGCCCAGACCAGCGGATTGATGAACAGCTTGATGCCCAGGTAGGACAGGCGTTGCAGCGGGTTGTGCTTGCGCAGCTGGGTGACACGGTAGGGGTGCGGCGCGCCGGTAAAGATACCCAGCACGTAGTAGCGGAACATCACGTCCACGTTCTTCAGGGTGGGGATGTATTGCCGCCACTCGCCGGTGGTGAAGTGCCAGAAGATGGCAAATACCCACAGCGTGATCAGCGCCCATGCCGCGAAGGTATGGATGCCAACCGCCTTCTGGAAACCGAGCAACTGGTAGCTGCCGTGGATCTCGAAACCGGTGAACAGCATGGTGATGATGAGGAATGCCTGCGCCCAGTGCCAGAAGCGTTCGAAGCGTTTGAAGATGTAGAGACGTTCGGTCATGTCAGGACTCCTTGCGGCGGTTGCGGGTGAGGATACGCAGGGCGCCATGCCCCAGCACCCCCAGCAATGCGAGTAAGGCCAGGCCGAAGCCGGCACGGTCCAGCCACGGCGCGCGGTCGCGGCCGGGCAGATAAATTCCGCTCACGCCCTGCAAACGGCCATTGCGGCTGTGGCACTCACCGCATCCCACCGCCTGCTCCTTCGGCGCGACCATATGGGTGATCGGCCACAGCATCTCTGTCTCGGCAAAACCGAACTTGCCGCTGAAGGGCTGGTTGGCCGCCGCCGTGCCGGCCGCCAGCGCCTTGGGCCAGTCGAAGTTGAACCACAGGGAAGTATCGTCCGGGATGGCGGTATGCGGGATCAGCAGCGTCAGGTACTCCAGGTCGTAGGGCTGCTTGCCGGTAAAGCGTTTCACCGGCCAGATACGCGCATCGGGGGCGCCGGGTTCGCCGTGAAAACGGTTGATGCGCACGACCTGCGCGGGATCGATGCGGTCGGTTTTCAGGGTGTAGTCCACACGGCCGTCGAACCAGACGTAATCCGGCTGCACGTTCTCACCCAGACGGAAATCGCCCTTCTTGCTGTCGAAGATGACGTGGCCGTGTTCGTCCTTTTTCTGGAACGGCTTGCCGTTGGCATCCAGCGTGCCTGCGGTGGACCAGTCCCAGCGCATCTTGGTCGGCACACCGCCACGGGCGAACGCCGGGATGTGGCAAGTCTGGCAGGCCAGCGTGCGGCCATGGGCGTTGAGACGGTCACCTTTTGACAATGCACCCAGCAACCCAGCACCGAGAGAGGACGGGTGCGGACGGTCGCCGTGGCACGCCTGACAGGTGGCCGGATTGCGCCCGCTCTTCTCGCCGCGCAGTATCGCGCCGTGCGGGTCGGCCGCCGTCGGCGCCACCCGGCTGCCCGCGACCCGGTGACTCTCGGTCTTGTGGCAGGTGGCGCAGGTGAAATTTTTACCGTCCGTGCCCATGTGCACGTCCAGTTCGCGCCGGGGATTTTTCAGCGAGGAATCGAGGTCGCCATGCTTCACGCCGTCACCGCCACCGCCGTAGAAGTGGCAGGCGCCGCAGGTGGTGCGGCTGGTCTTGCCGATGCGCTGCGCGACTTTGGGCAGATCCACGGGCTCGACGAATTTGCCGGAGCCGGGCGGATATTCCATGCGCCGATAAGCGGGGTGGCCGGCCAGGCCGGGGAGCTTGGCATATTGGCCGGTGTTGTGGCAGGACAGGCAATCGACGTTCTTCTCCGAACCGAAATCGAACTTGTCATCCTTCCAGCCATAGCCGGCATGGCAAGCGTTGCAGAAGGCCTCGTTGCTGCGGTCGGCAATGCAGAAACTGTTGAGCATGGTCTTCTTGCCCAAGCGCTGGCCGGTACCGGGATTGGTGTAATCCCAAGTCCAGTGGCGCGTCGCCATCACCTGCCTGGCGGCCTCGGTGTGGCATTTCAGGCAGGCTTGCGTGACATCCTCGCCCGTCTTGAACGGTCCCTGCAGCGCCTTGAATTTGCCGTGGTCGGCGGTGGAGGCAGATGTATCCGGGTTGGCGGCAACGGCCTGCGCTGCAACCGCGAGTAACACTGCCAGAACATACTTTCGACTCATTTTATTTCACCTCGCTGTCCATGCACACGATGGGCGGTGTCCCGCCAGACCGGATTCCTGTTCACTCGCCGCACAACCTTCCCGGCATGAAGGGATGATAGGGCTAGCTTATCCAGATGCCTTCCGCCCGCACGCGCATTCCGTCCGGCCGCCTTGCCAGAGCATTCACCAGACCGGAGTGCCTGGACATCATCACACAAAAGCGCGGCAGAAAATAATAGCGCCTGCCGATCTGGAGTTCCTGCCGGGTGTGCCGCACCAGGCCTTCATAGGCAATGATGTTGTAGTGGCCGATGTCCCGGCCGCGCTCGCGGGCGGCCAGAAGTCCCACCACGCACCAGACGATGATGCCATTGAAATAGTCCGGGTCTTCGATCACGAGGCCCACGTGTGTGACCGGGCAACCGGTGATGGAAGGGCGCCCGTAAAGGATGTCCCCTTTTTTTACGCCGAGCTTTTCGACATTCCCCGGATTGAACGGCACAATAATCTCGCGCGGCCCCGGGTCTTCCGGCAAAGGCTCCAGGATGAAATCGTATTCCCGTTGCAGCGCATCGATCCAGGTGATTTCCTGCGCGATGAGTTCAGGTGCAGGCGGTACAGCCCGCGGTTTTTCCAGGTATATACAGCGCTCCAGCGCGGCGGGATGCGCCACAGCGTATGCCGCCAATTCGGCACAGGTCTTGAAGCCGCACTGTCCGCAGTTTTTGCCCGGCAGTGCCGCCAATATCCCGTTAATTTCATTGTTCATCGCTACTCACCCCGGTAGAACAGATCCGAGTCCAGCGTGCGCAACACCCCGAAATGGTGCTCCGAACCGATATCCCTCTTCCCGGCACAGATGGTGCAGACCGATACCGGCGGACTGCCCTTGAGCATAAGCGGCATCCCTATGTCCTCCGCCCGTTCTATCCTCCTGACCAACCGGTCGATGCCGATCCCGCGCAGCGCGTCGACTTCCACCACCTCGAGCGGAGCGGCATCCGTCACGTTGGCGCGAAAGACCTCCCGCTCCGCCTGCGAGACCAGATCGATCTTGGTCACGACCGCAATGTCTGCCAGCGAAAGCATGGCGCCAATCTTGCGCGGCAGGTTCATGCCGCTGGTCGCCTCCAGCACGACAATGCCGAGTGACCCCGTAATGTAAGGCGCACAGCGCAAACAGAGCCCGGCTGTTTCCACAACCAGGTCGGCGTTTTCCTTCTGCGCCCACTTTACCGCATCCCCGAGCACCAGCACGCTGGCGTGATCGGGACACAGTTCGCCGGAATAAACCTTCCGGGCGGGAATGCCAAATTCACTGCGGAACAACTCGTCCTCGTCCGCAAACTGGACATCGATCTTGAGATAAGCGAGGCGACGCCCCTTCTTCAGCAGTCTGCGCATGACCTGCCGCAGCACGGTGGTCTTGCCGCTGGTGGGTGGGCCGGCACACATGATGAGTTTCATGATCGTCTCCTATGCCAGCCAGTTTGATTCCATGACTGCCCGAAAATCTTTTTCCAGCATGCGTTCGCCGGAGCTGATCTGGTTGCGCAGACTGATGATGGCCCGGTCCATATGGGTGACTTTCTCACCGATACGTTTTTCCTCCGGACTGGTGGTGATCGCATCCTGCATCGCCCCGCCTTTCATCACGATCCGGTAGTCGGAAGAAAGGGTGATTCTCGGATCATGGGTGACGAAGATGAAGATCTTTTCATAGTTGTGCAACAACTCCAGGGCGCGCGTCAGGTTAATGCCGGCGTTTTCGATTTCATCCAGCAGAATGATCGGGGAATTGCCGATGATCACCGCATCCGCAATCAGCAAGGCGCGGCTTTGTCCGCCGGACAGCTCGGTCATGGCACCGTCGACAATGATCGGCTCACCGGTCAGTTGATTGGCAAAATCCAGAACATCGGACACCACCGAGTCGGGATTGGCGCTTTTTCTCACCCTGGCATGAATATCGAGGAAATTTGAGACCCTCATGTCGGAGAGAAAGCCGGTGTGCTGGGTGATCAGCGCGATGGGGTTTTTGGCGGGGTCATCCAGAAAGTCTTCCGAGGGGGAGGTATCGTTGATGAGGATGCGCCGCTTGGAAGGTGTGTCTTCGTTGGCGAACAGGCCGATATCGTTGATCAGCGCGGTCTTGCCGGAGCCGGTCGGGCCGACAACGCTGAGCAGATCGCCCATTTTCAGATCGACCTGATCGACCAGCTCTCTTGCTCCGCTTCTGCCGTAGCCGCCAAGTATGGTGATCTTCCTGATATCCACGTCAGCAAACCTTTCAAGTTAAATAATCGGCAGTCGACCCGAGGCGAGTTATTTCATCACACCCGGGACAGCATACTGCCAACCGCACCCTGATGCCACCTCACTCGTGGTCATGTCCCGGCATCTCGCGCCAGCGCACGGTGCGCACCAGCGGCTCCGGTTGCAGCGTGGCGTGATGGATGTCGAAACGCTCTTCCAGCATTGCATGGCTGGCTTCCAGCACGCTTTCCCATTGTTTGATGTCCTGCACCACCAGATGGGTGGTGAGCAGAGTCTCGCCCGCCTTCACCTGCCAGATGTGCAGGTCGTGTACCGAAGCCACGCCGGGCACGGCAGCCAGCGCTTTGCCCACTTCTTCCGGCGCGATATCAAACGGCGCGCCCTCCATCAGTCCGTGCAACGCTTCGCGCAGCAGGCGCAAACTCGAAAACAATATCAGCGCGCCGATGGCCAGTGACAGCAGCGGGTCGATGGGCGTCCAGCCAGTGAAATAGATCACCAGACCAGCCAGGAGCGCTGCGACCGAGCCGAGCAAATCGCCCATCACATGCAACAGCGCGGCGCGCGTGTTGATGTTTTTCTCGCCGCGCGACAGCAACCAGGCCACCAGCAGGTTGATCGCCAAGCCGATCGCGGCAGTGATTGATACCGCTTCGCCCATCACCGGTTGCGGCGTCTGCAAACGCTCAACTGCGGAGACGGTCAGCCAAGCCACCAGCGCCAGCAGGCCCAGACTGTTGATCAGGGCCGCAAGGAATTCGGCGCGGCCCAGACCATAACTGTGGCGCAGGGTTGGCGAACGTTTCGCCAGCCAGGCTGCGCCCGCCGCCAAGGCCAGTGCAGCGGCATCGTTGACCATGTGCCCGGCATCGGCCACCAGTGCCAGCGAACCGGCCCACAGCCCGACGCCTGCCTCGACGGCGGCATAGCCCAGCGTGAGCAAAACGGCAAAAAGCAGCATGTTGCCGTTGCCGCCGTGTGTGTGATCGTGGTCGTGGCTCATGTTCTCATTCCCGCGAGAAACCTGTCTGCGCCGCAGCGCAACGCTTAATTGTGTGCCCGGCGCGATGGTATTGAACACCGTTTGCTCATTTCATCCTCAACTTGAAAAAAGCTGCCACCAGCGGCGACGGTTGGCAGGGGTCGGCGCGAGACGTTCGATCCGCGCGGGCGGCTCGGTGCTGAGCAGCCAGCCCGGTGGCGAGGGCGTTGCGTTATGGCTGCAGGAAGAGCCCATATGGCTCGGGTCATACACCTTGATCAGGGTGGGATTTTCCGCGTCGTCGGCATAGACGATGCCGCAATAACTGTAGTCATGCTCGCGCCGCAACAGCTCGCCCAAAGCATCGAGGCGGCGTGCCAATTCGTCGCCGCTCAAGGTTGCGGTCGGCGGCTCTTCACCGATCTGGTAGAAATACCAGGCACCGGTTTTGACCCGTCCCCACAATTCGTCAAGCTGTTGCCATTGCATGATGCCAACGAATTTGCCCTGCAAACGTTGATTGAAATCCAGACCAGCGATATCACCCATCACATTTCTCCCGCGATCAAAGTTGTATGCGCCAACTGCCTGTCAAGCCGGCATGCCAAGCAGGCGCCCGGTTAATTTGCGCGCAACCGGTGCCAGAAAGAAGATCACCGGAACCCCGACCACATAGGCCGCCACAAACGCGCGCGCCCATTGCGACAGGAAGTCGGCGGGAAAACCGATGTTCACCGCCGTGATGACGAAGGTCATCAACGAAATCATTAACACGCCCATGACAAACGAAAACACCAGATGAAATTTCTTTTGTGGATTCATTTACAGTTCTCCTTCAAGCCGCCAGCCAGCCGGCGATCTTGTCGCGTCCGGGCACGCCGCCCGCATGCACCACCTTGCCGTCCACCACCACGCCGGGCGTGGACATCACGCCGTAGCCCATGATGGCTTGGATATCTTCGACCTTCTCCAGCCCGATTTCCACGCCCTTTTCCTTGGCCGCGTCTTCAATGAGCTTCATTGTGGTCTTGCAGTTGGCACAACCCGTGCCGAGGACTTTGATGTTCTTCATTGCCATCTCCTTGATGGTTGAGATTACTGGCGAAAAGTTGCATGGCATTCCACGCAATACTGCATCGTTTTGTTCAATGCGCGTAAAGATTTATTGATATTTTTTGTTTTCAATACATCGCCGAGATCATCGCCGCTTTTATGGAAGGCATACCCCAGTTTCCTGAAATACTCGTTGCCGAACATGTCACACATGGATTGCATTTCAGGAGTCAGGCCAAGCTGGGTATGGGCTACTTGCGAGGCCTCATCAAACTTGTTTTCCGCCATCAAGCCGGTAATGGTTTTGATGGCTTCCACATGCCCGCGCATGTTGGACAGTTGATGCTGCTTCATTTGCGGCGACAAGCCCAGCGAGGTTCGTGTGTCCATCATGTCCATTTCATGCTGGTGATTTCCGTGGTGCATTGTTTCGTCGGCGGCAAATGCCATGTTGAAGCCGATTATTCCGGCGAATGCCGCAATGAGCAAAGTTCTATTCATGATGAAAATCTCCCCTGGTTAAAACGATTATTAAACTTCACGGCGCGTTGCCGTGATCAAAAATATCGGGAATTCCCTCAATCCCCGCCCCGCCACCTCTTTGCTGAAGACCGATGCCGTGGTGGCGCGGACATCCGCGAAGCCGGCCTCGTGCAAAAGCTGCTTCAGTTTTTCCCGGTCGAAGCCGAAGTGGAACACACCGGTGTTGTCGTTGTGGAACGATCCGTCCTCGGCATCCAGATCGGCAAAGGCCACCTGCCCGCCCGGATGCAGCAGATCAAACCACTCCGCAAACAGCGCCGCCGTATCCGGCACGTGGTGCAGCGTCATACTGCTGACGATCAGGTGATAGCGACCGGCAGGTCGTTCGCCGCTGGCGAAATCGATCAATTGCATTTGCACATTGGTCAGTCCCCGTGCGGCGATCTTGCTACGCAGCACCGCCAACATACCCTGCGAACTATCCACGCCGGTAAGCGATTTCACCTGCGGCAGCAATTGCAGTCCGAGCAATCCCGTACCGCAACCAAAGTCCATCACATCCATGTCGGCCGAGAGCGGCACTTCGCGCAAGATGGCAGCAGCCGCATCGCCGGCCATCTTCAACTTGCCGGGATGCTCATCCCATTGCGCCGCATCCTGGTCGAAGTTTTTTGTTTCGTTCTTTTTCATTGTCATCTCAACCACGCCTCCATTATTTCACTCCTCTTGCTTGCAACGCACCGCCCAAACCGGGCTGCACAAACGGACACCCTGTTCACACCACCATATTAAACACGAGCCCGACCAGCATGATGCCGGTCGCCACCACGCCGACGAAGGTGGCGATCAGGCGCGGCTTCAGCACTTTGCGCAGGATCACCATCTCCGGCAGCGACAGCGCGATGACGCTCATCATGAACGCCAGCACCGTGCCCAGCGCCGCGCCCTTGGCCAGCAGCGCCTCGACGATGGGAATGATACCCGCAGCATTGGTGTACATCGGCACGCCGATCAGCACCGAGGCGGGAACGGCCCACCATGCTTCCTTGCCCATGAAGCTGGCCATGAAATCCTGCGGCACATAGCCGTGGATGCCCGCACCGATGGCGATGCCCGCCAGCACATACGGCCACACGCGGCCGACGATCTCGCGCACCGAAGCGAAACCTGCCTGGATGCGGTCGGCCAGCGTCAATTCGTCCACGCCCACCGTGGCCTCGGTGCGCGCCATCTTTTGCACCCAGTCTTCCAGGTGGTGTTCCATCTTCAGCTTGCCGATGATGAATCCGGCAACGATGGCGACCGACAGGCCCAGCACCAGATACAGCAGCGCGATCTTCCAGCCAAACAGGGCGAACAGCAGCGCCAGCGCGATCTCGTTGACCATGGGCGCGGCGATCAGAAAAGAGAACGTCACCCCCAGCGGCACGCCCGCCTGCACAAAGCCGATGAACAGCGGCACGGCGGAGCAGGAACAGAACGGCGTGACGATACCGAGCGAGGCGGCCATCACATTGCCCACGCCTTCGTGCCGCCCGGACAACAGCGCGCGGGTACGCTCCGGCGTGAAATAGGAATTGACCATGCCCATGACCATGACAACGCCCGCCAGCAGCAACAGCACCTTGGGCGTGTCGTAGAGGAAGAATTGCAGCGTGTCGTACAGATGGCTGCCCGCCTCGATCGGCAGCGCACCGACCAGCAGGTGCGACAGCGGTTCCAAGGTTTTGTAGATCGCAAACCAGATGACGGCGGCGATCAGCAGGAAAGCGTGCGGGCTGCGGCGGGGAAGATTAAGGGTAAGACTGGACATCTCGATACTCCAAAACACTCTGTGACACAGTGGAGACGAACAAAACCGAAAAAGGATGCAGGAATTTTTGTGGGTCGGGTTTCAACCCGACAATGTATTGTTTGCAAGCCCATCTGTCGGGTTGAAACCCGACCCACACCTCTAACGCGGCACGTGATCCGTCACCCGCCCTCGTTCGTCGAAACTGACCTGGCAAGCCGTACTCATTCGGGTGCGCATTTTTTCCCGCGCTCGCAACAACCTGGATTTGACCGCAGCAAGGGAAAGGTCATGCGCGGCCGCATAGTCCTTCTGCTTCACCCCTTCCAGGTCGCATTGCTCGATGATGTCGCGGTCTTCCGCAGTGAGTTCGGACAGCACGCGCAGCACACAGGCGCCCAGCGCCCGGATCGGTTCATGCGAAGTTTCCGGTTGCGGAATGTCTTCCGGCAATTCGATGACTTCGCGCCGCGTGCGGTGCTGGTCGATCAGCGCATTGCGCGCCACCTGGAACAGCCAGGCGCGGGCATTGTCGAGCGAGCAGAAATCCTTGCCCTGCTGCATCGCCCGGACGAACACCTCCTGCAACAGATCGTCGGCCAGATGCGCATCCCAGGCGCGGCGACGCAGGTAGTTGCGCAGCTCTCTCTCGTGCGCGTTCCAGGCACGCAGGATGCAGGGAAAAGAAGACGCGTTCATCTTGACTCAATCCAGAAACAAGTCGGGAATGCATTGTGCACGAGCAGCGCGCGAGTTGCCAATCCGGGCGTCCCCATGCCGGCCTGCGGGCGAACGATTCCACTCCTTCCCCTGCAGTGCTTCGGTAAGATAACGCCATGCACACCGAATCATCACTGACCGCCATCATCCTGCTCGCGCTGTGCGCCAGTCCGCTGCCCCTGCTGCTGCAACACCACGGGCGCGGCTACGCGGCGCTGGCCGCCGCGCTGGTGATGAGTGCCTGTCTGGTGTTGCTGGCACCGCTGGTTCCCGCGGTGATGGACGGCACAACTTTGCTGGCAAATACAGGTTGGCTGCCGGACTGGGGTCTGATGCTGTCCTTCCGCCTCGACGGTCTGGGTCTGATGTTCAGCCTGCTCATCCTCGGCATCGGCCTGCTGGTCACGCTGTATGCCTATTACTACCTCGATGTGCATGACCGGCTCGGGCGTTTCTACACACTGCTGCTGCTGTTCATGGCGTCGATGCTGGGCGTGGTGCTATCGGAGAACCTGCTGTTGCTGGTGGTGTTCTGGGAACTCACCAGCCTCGCCTCCTTTCTGCTGATCTCATACAAACGCGACAGCTACGAGTCTCGCCTGTCCGGGCGCATCGCGCTGGCGGTCACCGGCGGGGGCGGGTTGGCGCTGTTCGCGGGCATATTGCTGCTCGGACACATCGCGGGAAGTTACGAACTGTCGGTAGTGCTCGCGACGGGCGAACAGATCCGCGCCCACGCACTGTACGCGCCCATGCTGATTCTCGTGCTGCTCGGCGTGTTCACCAAGTCGGCGCAATTCCCCTTCCATTTCTGGCTGCCGCAGGCGATGGCCGCACCCACGCCGGTGTCGGCCTACCTGCACTCGGCCACCATGGTGAAGGCGGGCGTGTTCCTGCTGGCGCGTCTTTATCCGGCATTGGCCGGCAGCGAGCTGTGGTTCTGGCTGGTCAGCGGCACCGGCGCGATCACGCTGGTATATGCCGCCTACCTCGCTTTCTACCGCTACGACTTCAAAGGCCTGCTGGCCTATTCCACCATCAGCCATCTGGGCCTGATCACGCTGCTGTTCGGTCTGGACACGCCACTGTCGGTGGTGGCGGCCGTATTCCACATCATCAACCACGCCATCTTCAAGGCCTCGCTGTTCATGGCGGCCGGCATCGTCGACCACGAATGCGGCACGCGCGACATGCGCCGCGTCAACGGCCTGTTCAAGTTCATGCCGATCACCGCCACGCTGGCCATCGTCGCCGCCGGCTCGATGGCGGGTGTGCCGTTGCTCAACGGCTTCCTCAGCAAGGAGATGTTCTTCGCCGAGACGGTCGGCCATCCGGTGTTCGACGAGATGAGCTGGTTGTTGCCGACCTTCGCCACACTCGCCGGTATCCTCGCGGTGGCCTACTCGTCGCGCTTCATCCACGACGTGTTCTTCAACGGTGACCCGGTCAACCTGCCGCGCAAACCGCACGAGCCGCCGCGCTGGATGCGCGCACCGGTGGAAGTGCTGGTGGCGATGTGTCTGCTGGTCGGCATCTTCCCGCAATGGAGCATCGCCCCGATACTCCATGCGGCCGCCGGTGCGGTGCTGCAGCAGCCGCTGCCTGAATTCCATCTGGCGGTGTGGCACGGCTTCAACGCGCCATTCATGATGAGCCTGGTCGCGCTGGCGGGCGGCATCGCGCTGTATGCCATACGCCATCGGCTGTACGCACTGTATGACCGCCTGCCTTCCATCCACGCCAGCATCGTGTTCGAGCGCGGCTACGAGAAGATGGTGGTGGCTGCGCGATCACTGGCCGCCTGGATGGACAACGGCTCGCTGCAACGTTACCTCGCGCTGTTCATCGCCTTCGTGCTGGCGCTGGGCGGCTGGGCCTGGTGGACCGCGTCCGCTGCCGCGCTGCCTGTCGTAACGCAGCCCGCCGATGCGGCCGCCATCGTCGCCGTGCTGATGCTGGCGCTGGCCGCAAGCGTCGTGGTTGCGCGACATCGCCAGCGCCTCACCGCCATCGTGTTCACCAGCGTGATCGGGCTGATCGTCGCGCTCATCTTCGTGCGCTTCTCCGCGCCCGATCTGGCACTCACCCAACTCGCGGTCGAGGTGGTCACCATCGTGCTGTTGCTGCTGGCGCTGTACTACCTGCCGCCGACCTCGCCCGCCGAGGACGGCATGCCGCGCATCACACGCGACGCGCTGCTGGCGGTCGCCGCCGGTACCGGGCTGGGTGCGGTCACTTACGCGATGCTGACTTCACCGTTCGACACCATCTCCGGCTTCTATCTCGCGCAGTCGCTGCCGGGCGGCGGTGGCAGCAATGTGGTGAACGTGATCCTGGTCGACTTCCGCGGTTTCGACACGCTGGGCGAGATCACCGTGCTGGCGATGGTGGGACTGGCCGCGCATGCGCTGCTCGACCAGTTGGTCCTCAAGGCGCCGCTACGCGACGGCGACGGCCGCACTTGGGTGAGCGAACGCCACCCGCTGTTCCTGCAGATGCTGATGCGTCCGCTGCTGCCGCTGGCACTGATGGTGTCGGTGTACATCTTCCTGCGCGGCCACAATCTGCCGGGCGGCGGCTTCGTCGCGGGACTGGTGACCGGCGTCGCGCTGATCCTGCAATACCTCGCCAGCGGCATCGGTTTCGCCAGCGCACGCCTGCCGCAGCGACTGCCCTTGTTCCTCGCGGCCGGCCTTGCTTGTGCAGGCGGCATCGGTGCGGCATCCTGGGCTTTCGGCTTCCCCTTCCTCACCACTACGCACGGCCATATCGCCCTGCCGCTGATCGGCGACATCGAACTTGCCTCCGCCATGATCTTCGATCTCGGCGTGTATCTGGTGGTGGTCAGCGTGGTGCTGATGGTGCTGGCCGAACTTGGCAAGCTGTCCGTGCATAGCGAGGAGAAGATCTGATGGAAGCCCTCATCTCCATCGCCATCGGCCTGCTCACCGCCTGCGGTGTGTTCCTGATGCTGCGCGCGCGCACCTTCCCGCTCATCCTCGGACTGACACTGTTGTCTTACGCGGTGAACCTGTTCCTGTTCGCCAGCGGCAGGCTGCGCATGGACGCACCGCCGCTGATCCGCGACGGCGCGAGTTACACCGACCCGTTACCGCAGGCACTGGTACTGACCGCCATCGTGATCGGCTTCGGCATGACCGCCTATCTGGTGATGCTGGCGCTGCGCGCGCTGGCGGAATCGGGCGACGACAGCGTAGATGCGAGGGAAAAGACATGAAGACCTTTATCCGCAGATTACGCAGATTTGTAGGTCGGGTTTTAACCCGACAAGATTTCGGTTCGACATTTGCTGTCGGACTGAAGTCCGACCTACATGCAGCTGCAAAATCTGTGTCAATCTGCGTAATCTGCGGACACAAAAAGGGTTTAACTGCATGAGCCAGCACGCCGCCATCCTGCCCATCCTGATCCCCTTCGCCGCCGCGCTGCTGCAACTGGCGACGAAGGGCTTGGGTATTTCGGCACAGCGCGCCATCGGCCTGTTCGGCGCAGTGCTCGGCGTGTTTGCCGCGATCTGGCTGGTGGCGCTGGCGGATGCGGGCAGCGTGCTGGTGTATGCACTGGGCGATTGGTCCGCACCGTTCGGCATCGTGCTGGCGGTGGACCGGCTGGCCGCGATGATGGTGCTGCTCACCGCGTTGCTTTCCGGCGCGGCGCTGCTGTATGCCAGCGCCGGATTCGACGAACGCGGCCGACATTTCCATCCGCTGTTCCAGTTACAGGTATTCGGTCTGCAGGGCGCTTTCCTGACCGGCGATCTGTTCAACCTGTTCGTATTCTTCGAGGTGATGCTGCTCGCCTCTTATGCACTGCTGGCGCACGGCGGCGGTCTGGCGCGCACCCGCGCCGGCATCGCCTATGTGGCGCTGAACCTGGCCGGGTCGGCCTTGTTCCTGATCGCGCTGGGCATGTTGTACGGCACGCTGGGTACGCTGAATCTGGCTGATGTTGCTTTGCGTCTGCAAACACCGGGGATGGACGTCGCGTCGGCGCGACTCGCCTGCATGCTGCTGATCGCGGTGTTCGCACTCAAAGCGGCGCTGCTGCCGCTGTCGTTCTGGTTGCCGCACGCGTATGCCGCCGCCGGTGCACCGGTCGCCGCCCTGTTCGTCATCATGACCAAGGTCGGCATCGTCAGCATCCTGCGCGTGCAGGCCATCGCCTTCGTACCGGCAGCAGTCACCGCCGATCTGCTGGACGGCTGGCTGCTGCCGCTGGCACTGGCGACGGTACTGTTCGCTGCCGTCGGCGCACTTGCCGCGCTGCGGCTGCGCGATCTCACCGCATGGCTGGTGTTGGCTTCTGCCGGCACGCTGCTGGTCGCGCCCGTCTTCCCGCAGGCGGCGGTGAGCAGTGCTGCGCTGTATTACCTGGTGCAATCCACCTTCGTCGCGGCCGCGCTGTTCCTCATTGCAGAGTTGGTCGCCGTGCGGCGCGGAGATGTCGCCGATGCCTTCCAGCCCGGCCCGCGCCTGCACACCCCCTGGCTGGGACTGGCCTTCCTGCTGGCCGCAGCCAGCGCGGTCGGCTTGCCGCCGTTCGCCGGGTTCCTTGGCAAGCTGATGTTGCTGAGCGCGCTGCGCGACAGCGGCAGCGCCACGGCGATCTGGTCGGTGCTGCTGTTTGCCGGTCTGCTGCTGATGCTTGCGCTGGCCAAGGGCGGCGAGCGCCTGTTCTGGGAACGCAGCCCCAAACATCCGCACGGCAACACGCACCACCCCTTCTGCTGGCGCCGCAGCCTGGCGGTCGCGCTGCTGGTGTCGCCCGCACTGCTGCTCGCCCTGTTCGCGCGTCCGGTTTCGGACTATGCGGCGCGCGCCGCCGCGCAGTTGCACGATCCGCAGGCGTATATCAGCGCCGTACTCGGCCCGCATGACATCACACGGGAGACCCGACCATGATGCGCCGCTTGCTGCCGCGTCCCGGATTGTCGGTCGCACTGTTCCTGTTGTGGGCGGTGCTGACCAATGCCGCTTCGTTCGCCACCCTGCTGCTCGGGGCACTGCTTGCACTGCTGCTTCCGTTCATCGTGTCGCCTTTCTGGCCGGATGCTTTGCGCGTTTCACGTCCCGGCGTGGCCGTCAAGTTTGCAGCGCGTATCGGCTGGGATATGTTGCTCGCCAACTGGGCGGTGGCGCGGCGCGTGGTCGGGCCGGTGGCCAAACTGCATCCGGCCTTCGTCGAAGTGCCGCTCGATCTGCGCGACCCGTTCGCCGCCACGGTACTGGGCAGCATCGTGTCGCTGACACCGGGCACGGTGTCCATCGACGTGGACCGTGAGCGCTGGGTATTGCAGGTGCACGCGCTGGACGCGCCCGACCCGGAGATGTTGGTGCAGCAGATCAAACAGCACTACGAACAACCGATAAAGGAGATATTCAGATGTTGAGTTTCGCCATCGAGACCGGCTTCGTGCTGATCGGCCTCGCCATGCTGCTCAACCTGTGGCGGCTGCTGCGCGGGCCGGACATCACCGACCGCATCCTCGCCCTCGACACGCTCAACATCAACGCCATCGCGCTGCTGGTGCTGTACGGCATCCGCGAGGCGAGCAGCGCCTACTTCGAGGGCGCACTGATCCTCGCGGCGATGGGCTTCGTCGCCACCATCGCCTTGTGCAAATATCTGCTGCGCGGAGACATCATCGAATGAAGGGCGCGCCCGAAATCGTTTTGCGGGCGAATCGCGGCGTCGCGTGCTCGCTCATTCCTCGCCTACCAATGCGGTATGCCTCGTCATTCGCTGCGCGGCTCCTTGCGCTTCATCCCGCAAAAGCAATTTTTGACTGCGCCCTTGGAGAGAGCAAATGAACCCTGCTGTCGAATTCCTTGTCGCATCCCTGATCCTGCTCGGCGCCTTGTTTGCGCTGCTCGGTTCGGTCGGGCTGGCGCGCTTGCCGGATTTTTTCACCCGTCTGCACGGACCGACCAAGGCCACCACACTGGGCGTAGGGGCGACGGTGCTGGCTTCCGCCGTGTTTTTCACCGCCACCCAGCCCGGTCTCAGCCTGCACGAGATCGCGGTGATGGTGTTCCTGTTCATCACCGCGCCGGTGTCGGCGCATCTGCTGGCCAAGGCGGCGCTGCATCGCGGCAAGGATGGATCCAATGATTGAACCGGAGGCACGCATGACCCAGCAAACCTGGCACCAACTTGCAGCGGAAGATGCGCTCGCGGCACAGCACACCACCGCCTCCGGCCTGAACACTGAGGAGGCCGCGCGCCGTCTGGCCGAACACGGTCCCAACCGCCTGACACCGTCCGCAAAACGCGGGCCGCTGATGCGTTTCCTGCTGCAATTCCACAATGTGCTGATCTATGTGCTGCTGGCCGCTGCCGCGGTCACCGCCCTGCTCGCACATTGGGTGGACACGGCGGTGATCGTCGGCGTGGTGGTGATCAACGCCTTCATCGGCTTCATCCAGGAAGGCAAGGCGGAGCAGGCGATGGAGGCGATCCGGCGCATGCTGTCACCCGAAGCCACGGTGCTGCGCGGCGGCAAGCGCATGGTGGTCGCGGCCGAGACACTGGTGCCGGGCGACATCGTGCTGCTCGCTTCCGGCGACAAGGTGCCGGCCGACCTGCGTCTGCTGAAGACCAAGAACCTGCGCATCGAGGAAGCCGCGCTGACCGGCGAATCGACCGCCGTGGAAAAGGATATCGTCCCCGTTGACGCGCACGCCGTGCTCGGCGACCGCTATTGCATGGCGTTTTCCAGCACGCTGGTGGTGTACGGCCAGGGCACGGGCGTGGTGGTGGCGACCGCCGACGACACCGAGATCGGCCGCATCAGCGCGATGCTGGAAGAAGTGCAGACCCTGACCACGCCGCTGCTACGGCAGATGGAGGTATTCGGCCGCTGGCTGACCGTCGCCATCACGGCACTGGCCGCGCTGACTTTCCTGTTCGGCTGGCTGGTGCATGACTTCGGCCTGAGCGACATGTTCCTCGCCGCCGTGAGTATGGCCGTGGCGGCGATCCCGGAAGGCTTGCCCGCCGTGCTCACCATCACGCTGGCGCTTGGCGTGCAGCGCATGGCCGGACGCAACGCCATCGTGCGTCGCCTGCCGGCGGTCGAGTCGCTGGGTTCGGTCACCACCATCTGCTCCGACAAGACCGGCACCCTGACCCGCAACGAGATGACGGTGCAGCGCGTGATCACCGCCGCGCAGGTGTTCGAGGTGAGCGGCAGCGGTTACGCGCCGCACGGCGGTTTCGCCATCGGTGAACAGGAGGCGAATCTGGCGGAGCATGCCTATGTGCTCGACCTGCTGCGCGCCGGCCTGTTGTGCAACGACGCCGCGCTGAAGGAAAGCGACGGGCACTGGCACATCGCCGGCGACCCGACCGAAGGCGCGCTGATCCCGCTGGCGCTGAAGGCCGGCATGGATGCGGAGTTCGAGCACGGCGCGATGCCGCGTACCGACCATATCCCGTTCGAATCGGAACACCGTTTCATGGCGACGCTGCACCACGACCATGCCGGACATGCTTTCATCTTCATGAAGGGCGCGGTGGAACAGGTGCTGGCGATGTGCTACCTGCAACGCGCCATCGGCGATGACGAGGCCATCGACCTGCCGTACTGGCACGCGCAGATGGCGGCGACCGGCGCGCTCGGCCAGCGCGTGCTGGCACTGGCGATGAAGGCCGTCGATCCCGACCAGCGCGAACTGAAGTTCGCCGACATGGAAGGCGGCTTCACGCTGCTCGGTATGGTCGGCATCAGCGACCCGCCGCGCGACGAGGCCATCGCCGCCGTGCGCGATTGTCACGCCGCCGGCATCCGCGTCAAGATGATCACCGGCGACCATGCCGACACCGCGCGCGCCATCGCGGCGCAACTGGGCATCGGCAACGGCCTCGCGCTGACGGGAGCAGAGCTGGATGCCATGAACGACGAGGCGTTGCGCAAAGCGGTCAGCGAAGTGGATGTGTTCGCGCGCGCCAGCCCGGAACACAAATTAAGACTGGTGACCGCGCTGCAGGCCAACGGCGAGATCGTCGCCATGACCGGTGACGGCGTGAACGACGCGCCCGCACTCAAGCGCGCCGACATCGGCGTGGCGATGGGCATGAAAGGCACGGAAGTCGCCAAGGAGGCGGCCGAGATGGTGCTGGCCGACGACAACTTCGCCACCATCGCGCACGCGGTGCGCGAGGGCCGCACCATCTACGACAACATCAAGAAGGCCATCGTGTTCATCCTGCCGACCAACGGCGGCGAAGCCGGTATCGTGGTGATCGCGATCGCATTCGGCATGGCGTTGCCGCTGACGCCGGTGCAGATCCTGTGGGTGAACATGGTGACGGCGGTCACCCTGGCGCTGGCGCTGTCGTTCGAAAAAGCCGAACCGGACGTGATGCGCCGCGCGCCGCGCGCGGCTTCCGAACCCATCCTGTCCGGCTTCATGATCTGGCGCATCAGCTTCGTTTCGGTGTTGCTGGCGGCGGGCGTGGTGGCGCTGTTCCTGTGGGAGATCGCGCGCGGCGACAGTCTGGAAACGGCCCGCACGGTGGCCGTCAACGCGCTGGTGATGGGCGAGATCTTTTACCTGTTCAATTGCCGCTACCTGCTGGCGCCGGTGCGCAACTGGCAGGACTTCATCGGCAACCGCTATGTGTTGCTCAGCATCGCCGTGCTGGTCGTCATCCAGTTGGCCTTCACATATGTGCCGTTCATGCAGAAGATGTTCGGCGTGGTCGCGCTCGATGCGGCGACCTGGGCCTTGATCACGGCTTTCGGCGTGTTGCTGTTCTTCGCGATCGAACTGGAGAAACTGGCGATCCGCCTGCTGTTCCGTGGTAACGGGTCGGTGCGGCGATGAACGACTGGTCGGCGATCGGCGGACTGCTGGGCGGGATCGGCCTGTTCCTGCTCGGTATGAGCCTGATGACAGACGGTCTGAAACTCGCGGCCGGCCCGGCGCTCGGACGCATCCTCACCTATTCCACCAAGACGCGGATACGCGGCCTGGCCTCGGGTGCCTTGCTGACAGCGATGGTGCAGTCCTCCAGCGCGGTCACGGTCGCCGCCATCGGCTTTGTCAATGCCGGCCTGCTGACGCTGGAACAATCATTGTGGGTGCTGTTCGGTTCCAACGTCGGCACCACGATGACCGGCTGGCTGGTGGCGCTGGTCGGGCTCAAATTCAAGATCGACCTGCTCGCGCTGCCGCTGATCGGCATCGGCATGGCGCTGCGCCTGACCGGCGAACACAGCCGGCGCGGGGCTACGGGGCTGGCGCTGGCCGGCTTCGGCGTGCTGTTCCTCGGCATCGATATGTTGCAGATCGCATTCTCCGGATTCACCTCGGATTTCTCGCTGAGCGAATTCGACGGCATGACCGGTCTGTTGCTGATGGTGCTGTCCGGCCTGCTGATGACCGTGTTGATGCAGTCTTCCAGCGCGTCGCTGACCATCGTGCTGACCGCCGCACAGGGCGGTCTGATCAGCATCGAAAGTGCGGCGGCAGCGGTGATCGGCGCCAATATCGGCACCACCGTCACCGCGCTGATCGCCGCCATCGGTGCCACACCCAACGCCAAGCGCGCGGCCAGCGCGCATGTGCTGTTCAATGTGTTGACCGGCATCGTCGCTTTGCTGATGTTGCCGCTGCTGGTCGCGTTGATCGCCGAACTGCGCGACCTGCTGCAACTGGATAGCGCACCGGCCGCCTTCCTGGCGCTGTTCCACACCGTGTTCAATCTGATGGGCGTACTGCTGATGTGGCCGCTGGTGGACAGGCTGACGCATTTCCTGGAACGCCGCTTCCGCACCACGGAAGAGGATGAAGCACGGCCGCAGCATCTGGACGCCAACGTGCTCGGCGTACCAACGCTGGCGCTGGACGCGCTGCATCAGGAAGTGCGGCGCATGGGCGTGCTGGCTATCCGCCTGCTGCGCGACGCGGCAGGCGGCGAGACGCAGGACAAGCTGGCACGCGCGCAGCGCGCCATCGTCGCGTTGAACCACGCCATCGCGGATTTCGTCATGCGACTGAGCCGCACCGAGATGTCGGCCGAGAGCGCGCAGCGCCTGCCGGCCATCCTGCGCATCGCGCGCTACTACGAGACATTGTCCGAACTGGCCGTGGAGCTGGCAGCCACCATGCGCGAGAACACCACCGCCATCCCGGTCGAAGCGGGCAAGTTCGCCGCACAGGCGGAAGCGATGCTGGAAGAGGTCGACCCGGCGACCGGTGTGCGTGACCGGGCAACCGTCGAGGCCGCCCTCGCCACACTGGAAGACCGCTATCAATCGCTGAAGTCGCACCTGCTCGAAGCCTGCGCGCACGGCGAACTGCCGGTGATGGAGATGGAATCCAGACTGCGCGCGGCCAGCATGATGCGGCGCGCGATCGAACAGGCGGTGAAAGCGGCGGTCATGCTCGGCGTCGGGCCGACACCGGATGCTCCCCGTGGCATACAGGATGCGCAACCATGAAACAGCGTCTGCAACGCCTGTTGCCGAATGCCGAGAGCGTGCGCAGCAACCGCTGGTTGCGCTGGATCGGGCCGGCGCTGCACAATCCACGCCTGTGGCGCATCACCCGGCGCGGCGTCGCGCTCGGCGTGGCGCTCGGCATCTTCTTCGGCCTGCTGATACCGGTCGCGCAGATCCCGTTCTCCGCCGCTGCCGCCGTGGTCCTGCGCGCCAATATCCCCGCCGCCGTGGCGAGCACGCTGGTCACCAATCCGGTCACCTTCGCGCCGGTCTACTACGCCGCCTACCATCTCGGCGCAATGCTGCTCGGCGAGGAATTTAAACTGCAGGATGTCGGGCCGACAACGGCAACCGGCGGAGACAACGGCCGCAGTTGGATGGAACGCATCGCCGCACTGGGCAAACCGTTGTTGCTGGGCCTGGTGATCCTGGCCTGCTCGATGGGCGCGCTGACCTATCTGCTGATCAGCGGCTTGTGGCGTTTGCAGATCATGCTGGCCTGGCGGCGGCGCCGACCGTCTGCCGGCAAGAACAGCAAGGCAGACTGAAGTCTTCGCCCAATAGGCCCAGCAATTCCAACTAGGCAGTATCGACATCATTGTTGAACGGTTCGAGCATCTGGCATGTGCCGGATGCACAGCATGCCGCGCTGCTATAATCCGCGCCTCTCCCAATTACCCTGCGGCAACAAAATGAAGACTCTCATCTGCGGTTCCATGGCCTATGACACCATCATGGTGTTCAAGGACCAATTCAAGAAACACATCCTGCCCGAGCAGATACACATCCTCAACGTCGCCTTTCTGGTACCGGAAATGCGCCGCGAATACGGTGGCTGTGCCGGCAACATTGCCTACAACCTGCAACTGCTGGGCGGCCAGCCGCTGATCATGGCCACCGTTGGCGACGATTTTGAACCCTACACCAACCGGCTGGAGAATCTGGGACTGGCGCAGACCCATATCCGTCGCGTGGAAGGCAGCTTCACCGGCCAGGCTTTCATCACCACCGACCTCGACGATAACCAGATCACCGCGTTCCACCCGGGCGCGATGGGGCATTCGCATCTGAACAGCGTCGCCATGGCGCAGGAAGTCTCTCTCGGCATCGTGTCACCGGATGGGCGTGAAGGCATGCTGCAGCACGCGATGGAATTCGCCGACCTGAACATTCCCTTCGTGTTCGATCCGGGCCAGGGGATGCCGATGTTCTCCGGGCCGGAACTGTTGCGCATGGTCGAGCAGGCCACTTATATCACCGTGAACGACTATGAAGCCAAGCTGTTGCAGGACAAGACCGGCAAAACACTGAAGGAGATCGCCCAACGTGTCAGTGCACTCATCATTACCCTCGGTGCGGATGGCTCACTGATCTACGCCAATGGCCATGAAGTCGCGATTCCGACCCCTAAACCCGAGGCCATCGTCGATCCCACCGGCTGCGGCGACGCTTACCGTGCCGGCCTGTTGTACGGCATCCAGTCCGGCTGGGACTGGGCTACCACGGGGCGTCTTGCCTCGCTCATGGGCTCGCTCAAGATCGCCAGCCGCGGCGGGCAGAACCACAAACACACCCGCGCCGAATTGATGGATTTGTACAAACAGCACTTCGGTTCACGCATCACGCTGTAGCTATGCCGTCATTCCCGCGCAGGCGGGAATCCAGTCTTTCAATCATCCTGCGTAGCAGACAAAGTCAAAAATGAGGTTGTCTCGCTTCGCGAGCTTGTTTAAATATCTGGATTCCCGCCTGCGCGGGAATGACGAAATTCTTCAATTTTCAAGATGAACAAAAGGCTCTTCTCCCACCTTTCGGCCATCATCAGTGCAGCCACTCGGTGCAAATTCGAACTGCACCGAACGACACCGGTCGGCGGCGGCAGCATCAATAAATCGTCGCTCATCGAAGATGCCGACGGCACGCGCTACTTCCTCAAGTTTAACGATGAGCAACATCATGCAATGTTCATCGCCGAGGCTGCCGGGCTTGACGCCATCGCCGCGACGAACACCCTCCGCGTGCCGCGCGTCGTCGTCCACGGTATCGCGGAAGGACGAAGCTATCTGGTGCTGGAATATCTGCAGCTCGGTTCGCGCGGCAACGCACATCTGCTCGGAACACAGCTCGCGGCATTGCATCGCTGTACAGCGCGCCGTTTCGGTTTCGGGCAGGACAACTTCATCGGCGCCACGGCACAGCCGAACAAATGGGACGACGACTGGATCACTTTCTGGCACGAACACCGCCTGGGTTTCCAGCTGCGCCTTGCGGCAGAGAACGGCTTCGGCGGGGAACTGCAAAGATCAGGGGCTCGCTTGCTGGATGCACTCCCCGCATTTTTCAAAGACTACACGCCGCAACCCTCGCTGCTGCACGGCGACCTGTGGGCCGGCAACCACGGCTTCCTCAGCGACGGCACACCGGCAGTTTTCGACCCCGCTGTCTATTACGGCGACCGCGAATGCGACCTCGCGATGACCGAATTGTTCGGCGGCTACCCGGCAGAGTTCTATGCGGCCTATCGTGGCGCATGGCCGCTCGACCAAGGTTATGAAACGAGGCGCGAGCTATACAATCTGTACCACATCCTCAACCACGCCAACCTGTTCGGCGGAAGCTATGTAAGGCAAGCCGGGCAGATTATGCTCCGACTGTGCGCTTCACTATGAACAGGCCCTGCCCCAACACTGCGACACTGTTTGATGAATCTGTAAGCATGACTTTGATCCGACAATCGGTGGATACGTGACTAAACTTTTTATTTGCTATTCGCGGCAATCCGGTACATAGTGCGCGCCGCGATCATCAGACGCTCGTGTCGTTGTCAGGTTTTCCCGCATTCGCGGTAGCCATTTATCACATCCCCTGTCGTCTCGAGCATCGCCCATTACGGGTTACGCCCGGTTGTTTTATCAGGAGATTATGCATGGCAAAAGAAGAGTTACTTGAAATGGATGGAGTGGTTGACGAAGTGCTGCCGGATTCACGTTACCGCGTCACGCTGGAAAATGGTCACAAACTGATCGCCTACAGTGCAGGCAAAATGAAAAAGAATCACATCCGCATCATCGCCGGCGACAAAGTATCGCTGGAGCTGTCCCCCTACGACTTGAGCAAGGCGCGCATTACCTTCCGCCATATCGAAGGCCGCGGCGCCTTCGTCCCGCAACAAAAACGCAGGTATTAACCCGGTAGCAGCTCTTGGATTTATCGTTTCCGCCTGTGCGGGAATAACTTCCTGACAGAAAATTACCGTCACCCAACCGGGCCGAATGATCTGCTTCAGCCGTTCGCGTACCCGAACCCATTAAAAACCCGCCTGCAGGCTGCAATCCATCCAAAGACCTTCTGGTAGTCCGGATCCAGCGCTTTCTGGCGCCGTTCGCGCCATTATGCTACCCAGCTCAATCTTAGCCCAAACGTTAACAGTGAACGTAGTGTTAACGTTCTGACTTAACGCTGTCAACACTCCAGTAAAATCAATTAAATCCCAATCACTTGATTTGTATTGAATAATAATTCTGGCACGGTTACTGCTTATACCCTCACATAGGTGATCATTCTGTATCGCCTCAACAGAGACAAGGAGTAACGATCATGAAACTGAATAAATTTGCTTTGACCCTGACTGCCGCAGCTTTGCTGCCCACCTTTGCTTTTGCCGGCACTGATCAAGTAGCCGCCAGCTTCGAACGCGATCTGCAACGCGGCACAAACATCGAATCGGTTGCAGTTGCCAAGGCCGGAACGATCGACCCGCTGGTGTATGCGATTGATGTTGCGCTGAATGGTCATTCCGACCAAGTCTTGGCCAGCTTCGAGCGTGATCTGTACCGTGTGCCGACCCTGTCGCCCGCCACGCTGGTCGCCCAGGTTGCCGATCCGCTGGTGAGTGCGATCAATGTCGCTTTGAATGGTTCATCCAATGTGGCAGTTGCCAAGGCCGAGACGATCGATCCTCTGGTGTATGCGATTGATGTTGCTTTGAATGGTCATTCCGATCAGGTTTTGGCCA
>DISA01000037.1 GCA_002421915.1 Gallionellaceae bacterium UBA6222 | reverse complement strand
TTCGATTCTTAACCGGACACTAGTGTTTTAGGGCATTGAATTTCCTCCCCTGTGCGCCGCCGAGTAGCGGAGACTGGTCAGGGGATTTCGGCGAGGACTGTCTGAGCGCGCAGCGCGAGTTCCGCAGCCGCCTGACCAGTCGAGCAACGCAGGGGACCCACGAAGTGGGCGGCAAACCGGGGGCGACTTCTTTTGGTTACTTTTCTTGGCAAGACAAGAAAAGTAATTTGCTGTCGGGCAACCCCCGACGAAGTTGGTTTTGATTGATGGGTATCGCTGCGCTCCCCCCATCCTACGCGCTGCGCGCTATCATCGCCCCCCATGAACCTCACCCACATCAAATACCTCTCCCTCTTCGCCCTGCTCATCAACGCGGCCGCGATGCTCTCCCCCGTCATCAACGGCGGCGATTCCATCACCTATGCCGCTCTGTCCCAGTACATCGCGCTGAACAACGACTGGGCGAATCTGGTGCTGGACGGCAAGGATTGGCTGGACAAACCGCACATGCCGTTCTGGATCACGGCGCTTTCTTTCGAGTTGCTGGGGGTGAGCGCGTTCTCGTACATCATGCCGGGGTTTCTGTTCCACCTGATTGGCGGTTACTACACGTATCGCATCGCGCGGCTGTTCTATACCCGCGAGGCGGCGTGGTTGTCGGTGCTGGTGTATGTGTCGGTGTTCCATCTGATGGATTCTTCCATTGAGGTGAAGGCGGAGACTTACCTGACGGGCTTCATCATGGGGGCGTGCTATTACTGGTTGCGCTACGACGCCCAATCCAGAATCAAATACCTGCTGCTCGGGGCGGCGTTCACTGCGGGCGCGGTGATGACCAAGGGCGTGTTCACGCTGATTACGATCTTCAGCGGGCTGGTGATCCTGTGGTTGTATCGGAAGCAGTGGCGCAAGCTGTTAAGCGGCAAGTGGCTGTTGGCGTATGCGCTGTCGCTGCTGTTCACCGCGCCGGAAGTCGTCGCGCTGTATCTGCAGTTCGACGCGCATCCGGAGAAGCTGGTGTTCGGGCGCACGGATGTTTCCGGCATCCGGTTCTTCCTGTGGGACAGCCAGTTCGGGCGCTTCTTCAATACCGGGCCGATCAAGAACACCAACGGCCATCCTTTCTATTTCGCGCTGGTGTTTTTGTGGGCGTTCCTGCCCTGGGTGGCGGTGTTCATCGCGGCGATGTTTAACGGTGTGCGCAAGTTCGCGCAGCGTGCAGCGGATGAGAATGCAGGTTTCGTCTTTCTGTGCGGCGCGTTCTTCATCACCTTCGCGCTGTTCAGCGCAACCAGCTTCCAGCTCGATCACTACACGGTGATCCTGTTTCCGTTCGCGGCCATCCTGTGCGGCAAGCTCTTGTCGGATCGGTTGGTGACTCTGCAGCAGGGACGTGCGTTGCTGGTCGCGCAGGGTGTGCTCACGCTGCTATTGCTGGCGCTGGCAATCGGTTTGAGTGTGCATGTCGGCAACGCGATCGTGTTGGCCATCGTGGCGATGATGGTGTTGGGTATGCTGGCTTATGCGGCCATCAACTGGCAGCAAATGCGGATTGGCGTGCTGCTGGTGTTCCCTTTATTCGGCATTCTCACGCTATACACTTTTCTCGTACTGACCACGGCGCTGACGTTCACCTCGTACAGCGTGGCGTACAACGCGAACGCGCTACTGGCGGATAAGCCCGCCGCACCGGTCTATGTCTATCAAATGGATATTGTGGCGCGCGAGTTGGGTTTGTATCGGTCTGCGCCCGCTTATGCGGTGGACAATGTGGCGCAACTCCCCGCGCGGGGCAGTTATTTTTTGCTAATTGAAGCGGGGCAGATGGGGGCGGTCGGCCCGCTGCGTGCCGAACAAGTCGGTCAGGGGAATTGGGTGGTGCACAAGACCGGCACCTTCCCGCGCTGGCTGCGGCTGGCCAAGGGGGCCGAGCCGCTGCAGGACGTCCGCATTTTGCAAGTTGAAGGGGCGAACTGATGGCGCGAGGCAGCGAGATGGAGTCGTTCTGCAAATGGGAAGGCGATACGCTGGTGCTGAATATTCTGGGTCGGCCGCGCGCCAAGAAAACCAAGATCGGCAAGGTCAAGGGCAAGCAACTGGAAATTCACGTGGCGGAGGATCCGGTGCGCGGCAAGGCGACCGCGCATCTGGTGGATTTTCTGGCGGACGAATTCGGGGTAAAGCGCACTGCGATTACCGTGGTGTTCGGCACCTACAACGTGAACAAGCAGGTGCGCATCCACACGCCGACAAAACTGCCCGGCGTCATTCCACCGCGTTGACTTTACCGGGCAGAATGTTGTTGTTGGTCGGGTTTGTGCGTGTGTTGTTGGGGCTTTATTGTAGATAACGCAATTGCGCCCCTAACCCTTGACGCGCCGATACAGGCGGAATCGCTCGTTCTTTTCGCCCAACCTGCCGCCCTCCCAGATTTTTTCCCAGCCAATCTCGTTTTCGATCGGTTTGGCGATGCGCTCACCCTGCACCAGCAATAAGTCGCACTTTGCCAATCTGGTGCTGTGCCATTTGAACCGGCCGAAGTATTCGAGCATGGCCTGTTCGCTGGCGCCTACACGCAGAGGGGTCATACATTCGTAGGTGGCGGGCAGATGCGCCGAGAGGTTGTCGATCATGGGACGGTAGCTCTTGCCGTTGTCCAGCCACGGCAGCCACAGGGTCATCACCAGGATCCACAGCAGGGTGATGCCGCTGGCCCAGTTGATGAGCGAGCGCCGCACCGAGCGGCCAGTGCGCCAGACGAGGACGATCCACAGCACGGTGGCGGCCGCCGCGATCCAGAACGAGACCTCGTCGAAAGCCGGCTCGAAGCCGGGTTGGTAGTCTTTCAGCCAGTGGGTGATCTTGGCGTTATTGTTGAGCAACAGGCCGGCCCAACCCCACCACAGCGCGATGGCGAGCAGGGCGAAGGTCATGATGCCGAACCAATCCAGCGCATTGGCGGCACCCCGGCGCAGGGTAGCCAGCGCTGCTGTTGCCAGCAGGACGACGGGGAGCAACAGAGGCAGCCCGTTCTGGTCGTTGATGTCCGGCACCAGACTCAAGGCAATCCACATGGCCAGCAAAGTGGTCAGCAGCAACTGGAATTCGGCTTCGTGCCATACACGTTTGCGCGCTTCCCACACTGTCCACGCGGCCAGCGGCGCAGCCGGCCAGGCCATCCACGGCAACGCGGTAAAGTAATAAAACACTTCCGGATAGTGGCCGCTGCGGGCAAATTCAAACCAGCGACCGATGTTGCGCGTCCATGCCCATTCAGTGAACAAGGCAGACGAGTGCTGGTAGAGCAACCAGGGCCAGATCGTCAGCCACGGCAGGGCGCAGAGCAGGGCGATGGCCAGTGCGGTGTAATGGTTGCGGGTGCGCCAGTTGCGGAACAGGAGCAATGTCAGGCTGATGGCGAGGAACAAGACGGGCGTGATAAAGCCCTTGCTCAAGAAGCCGATACCAATGCCAAGCCCGATGAACAGACCGGCGAGCCGCGGTCGGCGCAAGCTCAAGGCGTAGCCGTACAGCATCATGGCGCAGCCGGCGAGGAACGCGTTGTCGATCAGGATCTCGTGCGCACGCAGCAATATTCCCAGACAACCGATGAGCAGGATGGCAGCAGGCCAGCCGCGATACTTGCCGAACAGCTCACGCCCGCTTAAGCCCGTGAACAGCAGGGTGATCGCCATGTAGAAACCGGTCACCAGACGTGCCCCGTCATGCAGTGGCAACCACGGTGACAGGGCGCGTGCAAAAGCGGCTGCCGTCCAGAAGTACAACGGTGGCTTGTCGAGATACGGTTGCCCGGATAGCATTGGCACCAGCCAGTTGCCGTTCTGGATGAGGTGGTGGATGATGCCAAAACCATAAGCCTCATCCGGTTTCCACGGATCATGTCCGACCAGACCAACCACCACCCACACCGCGATGAGCAACAACAACAGCGCCGCCTTGCCCGGCGCGATGTCGGTCTCCTTCAGGTTCCCGCGGTAAATGTACATGTGCTATTCGACCAGCTTGATCGTCTGCCCCGGAACCGGCTCACCCTGCGGATACTGCGCATTGAGCAGACGCAGATATTGCTCGGCATTGCGCCCAAGCGGAGAGCGGGCGGCAAACTTGGCATAGCTGTCGCCGGCAACGGCCTGGACCAGGCGCAGGGTTAGCGGCCTGATCGCGGCCCGCTCATCGGCACTCAATATCCTGAAGCTGCGCACAGCAGTTTCCATCGCTTCACGCCGTGTAGCAAGCAGTTGCGGGGTCTTGGCGCCGCCCTGCAGCAGGAATGCTTTTCCCCCGTGGTAGATCACGCCCAGCAGACGGTTGCCACTGCTGCCCAACGCTGCCTGCAGACCGTCAATCTTCAGCGCCTCGATGCTCACGTTCTGTCCCAACAGGCGGCGCGCATATTCGACTGCTGTGCCACTTGGTTTGGCATCGAGGCCGAGTTGCAGCATGGCGTCGTTCTGTGCGCTCAAGGCTACCACCTTGTCCGGCAGATTCTTGATACTCCATCCGGACGGAAAGGTGAGCGCGATACCCAAGTCTTTGTGCAGAAAACGCCGGTCACGCACCACACCTTCTGCCACGTTGTCGCCGAAGATCAATCCTTCCGTCTGGCGCAGATATTCTTCGCGTTTCTCGACCGGGTTGGCCACGGTCAAGTTCTTGGCCTCACCCACGACCTGTTGCAGGCGCGTGTCGTTGTCAGGGTGGGTGGCGAAGGTGCCGTGATAGCGGCGCGGTTCGCGCCCTTCCTGTTTGGCGATTTCGGCATCGAACGTCTCCTGATTCTTGAGCACGCCGACCACGCGGATCATAGCCTGCGGATCGTATTCGGTGCGCGCCAGATACTGGGCGCCCAGACGGTCTGACTCAAGTTCATGCTCGCGCCCGTAGCCGGAAAGCAGGGCGCCACCCAGCAGGTTGGAAAGGTCATGCCCGGCCTGGGTGTTGAGTTCCGGCACAAAGATGGAGGCGATGGAGATGCCGATGTTGGCGGCTTGTGCCGCGCTCTGCTGGCGCACACCGTGGCGCGCGGTGACGTGGCCGATTTCGTGCCCCAGTACCGCCGCCAGTTCGGCCTCCGAATTCAGATAGGCCATGATGCCGCGCGTGATGTACACATAGCCGCCGGGCAGAGCGAAGGCGTTGATCTCGGGTGAGTCAACCACAGTGAAATGATAATTCAGGTTGCTGCGGTGGCTGCGCTGGGCCAGCGCCTGGCCGATACCGTTGACGTAGCTTTGCAGTGCTGGATTCTGATAGACGCTGTATTGCTTGAGTACTTCCGCATTGGCGCTGCGTCCCATGCTGATCTCTTGTGTCTCGGACATCATCACGAAATCCTGCTGCCCTGATACCGGATTCTGGGCGCAGCCGATAAGTCCCTGCGCGAGTGCGCTGATAAGCAGAAGTGAGAGTAGTCGAGTCATGTGTGCGTTCCCCCGAAAAGAAAAAAGGCAGCCTGCGCTGCCTTTTGATCTGTGCGCCTATCGAAGTTCCATCAGGCGGCGGCTTTGGTGCCCATATTGTACTTGTTGCGGAACTTCTCGATACGACCTGCGGTGTCCACGATCTTCTGGGTGCCGGTGTAGAACGGGTGGCACTCGGAACATACTTCGACGTGCAAAGCCGGCTTGCCGAGAGTGGAGCGGGTGTTGAACTTGTTGCCACAGCTGCAGGTTACTTCGATTTCGGCGTATGCGGGATGGATGTCAGCTTTCATTTTGTGTTCCTAACTAAAGTTGGGCGCGGCGGTTGTACGCGCACGGATACGTATAAGGGCGCGCATTATCCATAAAAATAGGGGCTTGGGCAAATGCTTTATATCTGCGCGGCGGCACCCGGAATCAGAATTTGAGCAGCATGCCCCCGTAAACTGCGCTCGTCTTGATTTTGGAGAGCTCCCCCAGCTTGCCAAAGCTGTCGTATTGGACGCGCAATGCAAAGTCCCGGTTGAAGTCGTAGCGGATACCCAGGCCGGCGCTGGCGTTATTGCTCACATCATGGGTGACGGCATGCCATTGTTCATTTGTGCTGGTGGTGACCATCAGCTCCGTTCCGGTGTTGGCTCGAAGCACGCCCAACTTGCCGGTCAGGGAAAGTGAATCGCCGAAATGCAGGGTGCCGGTTCCGGCCAGTTCCCAGCCGATCGCGCTCCATTCCCACGTATAGGGAATGGGACCGCTTCCCGGTACGCCTGCCGGTGTTGCCGGGAGAATGCCGTTCTCGTTGGCGCGGCCGAAATCTCCGTAACTGACTTCTATGCCCCAGTTGCGGGTGAAGTTATAGCCATAGCCCAGGCGAAACGCCTTTCCCTTTTCCGAGCAGGTTGCGCCGGATGCATACAGAAACGCGCAGGTGCCGGGGGCATTGGATTGGCCGACATTGAGAATTAGATGGGAGTTGTACTTCGTGGTGAAATAGTCCGTAGCCGCAACGGGGGGAGACAAAGAGATACAAAACAGTGCCAAACACCATGCCTTGAAATTCATTTCTGCCCATCCTTCTTGTTGGTCAAAGTTTGAGAGTTGCGCTCGCGGCGCGCGGCGCATAGTGGCATGACCGCGACGGCGGGGTCAATTGCGGGTGGTCACTGCCCGCGTTCGATGCAGATGCCGACCTGTTTGCAATTGCGGATGGCCTGCAGTTTGGCGACGCTAACTTTTACCCAGGGGGCGTTGAAATCCTTGAGGATGATTTGTGCGATATGTTCCGCCAGAGCCTCCAGCAGGGAGAAATGGCCCTCGCTCAAGATTGACTGGATGTGTTGCACGATTTGGGCGTAATCCAGCGCATCGTTGATGTCGTCCGATTGACAGGCGCGACTGTTGGGCAATGCGATCTCCAGGTCGAGTTGCAGCGTCTGCGGCACACGTTTTTCCCGCTCGTAGATGCCGATCAGGGTGGTGACCTTGAGTTCGCGCAGGAAGATGATGTCCATGTTCTAGAGTATGAGTTTGGTGGCAAAGGCGCATTCCAAGTAGAATGCACCGGCCCGCATTTTAAGGTATTCCAGATGGACATCTTGGTTTTTGTTGTAATCGCTTACCTGATAGGTTCAATTTCATTTGCCGTGTTGATGAGCAAGGTTTACGGCCTGGCTGATCCGCGCACTTACGGTTCCGGCAATCCCGGTGCAACCAATGTGTTGCGCAGCGGGAAAAAGGCCGCTGCCGTATTGACCTTGCTGGGTGATGCGGCAAAAGGCACTTTGGCCGTGGTGTTGGCACAACTGTATGCGCCGGAAAATTACACTTTGATCGCCGTGGTTTCGATCGCGGTATTTGTGGGTCATGTGTTCCCGATATTTCTGCATTTTCAGGGCGGCAAGGGAGTGGCTACGGCACTTGGTATCCTGCTGGCTTTGGGCTGGAAGCTGGGCTTGGCAGTGCTGGCGACATGGCTGATAGTTGCCATGATGTTCCGCTACTCCTCATTGGCGGCGCTGGTTGCATCCATTGCCACACCTATCTGTGCCTTGCTGCTTCATCTTCGTCCGGAGCTTGTCATTGCCACGGCCGTGATGTCGCTGCTGTTGATTTGGCGTCACCAGAGCAACATTCAGAATCTGCTGACAGGCAAGGAAAGCAAGATTGGCGGCAAAAAGTAAAGAGGCTTAAGTCGCGTAATTGAGTTCCTGCAAGTCCCATCGCGGCTTGATATTGAAGCGATAGTCGCGTTGTCCCTTCTGATGTTGCAAACGCATCGCACCGGCAAAGGCTATCATCGCACCGTTGTCGGTGCAGAACTCCAGATCAGGGTAGAACACCCTGCCGCCGTGCTTGCCGATGGTGGCGTTCAAACGATTGCGCAACAATTGGTTTGCGCCCACGCCGCCCGCCACCACCAGCTGCTGTAGTCCGCTCTGTTCCAGCGCCGACCGCGCTTTGCTCACCAGCACCTCGACGATTGCCTCTTGTGCGGCGTGCGCAATATCAGCACGCGTCTGCGGATCATCCGGATTTTGTTGCACGGCCAGCAGGACGGCAGTCTTCAGTCCGCTAAAGCTGAAATCAAGGTCGCCGCTATGCAGCATCGGGCGCGGCAATTTGAAGCGTCCGGGTGTGCCATCCTGTGCCAGTTTAGCCAGCAGTGCGCCGCCCGGATAATCCAGTCCCAACAGCTTTGCGCTTTTATCAAATGCTTCACCCGCAGCGTCATCCACCGATTCACCCAATAAGGTGTAGCACCCCACTTCATCCACTCGCATCAGTTGCGTGTGTCCGCCGGAGACCAGTAGCGCGACAAAAGGGAATTTCGGAGCCGGCTTCGACAGTAAAGGAGAAAGTAGGTGGCCCTCCAGATGATGCACACCGATGGTGGGGAGCGACAGCGCATACGCCAAGGCGCAGGCCACGCTTGCGCCGACCAGTAGTGCGCCGGACAGACCGGGCCCCTGCGTGTAAGCAATGGCATCAATATCGCGCACGGTGCAATCGGCTTTTTGCAAGGCGTCGCGCAACAGTGGCAAGGCGTGCCGCACATGATCGCGCGAGGCGAGCTCGGGTACCACGCCGCCATATTCGTTGTGCAGCGCGATCTGCGAGTGCAAAGTGTGCGCGAGCAGGCCGCGCTCAATGTGATACAGCGCGATACCGGTTTCGTCGCAGGATGATTCAATGCCCAGAATTAATTTCATGATTATGCCCTCGCATTTTTCTGATGATCGCATTGTACGTTCCGCTTGTAGCGCAAAGCGAAGGCACATTAGTGTGAAAGAAATTTTACAAAACGCTTGACGAGAAAGTTTCGGCCCCTATAATGCGCACCTCTTCGCCGCCACGGTGGTGTAAAGAAGCGGCAGACCGGATCTTTAAAATCTTTAAAAAACAACCGATTAGTGTGGGTATTTGTGTTGTGGCGGACAGACATTGCGCGAGCAATGGAAGTCGGCTCAAGACATAAAAGCAGTACCTCGCACTAATCGAAGATACAGCAATGTAAATTCGCTTTGAGTGAGATCGGCTGGTTCGCGAGGACTGGCCAAAAAACAAGCTAGATTAAACTGAAGAGTTTGATCCTGGCTCAGATTGNNNGCGAGTGGCGAACGGGTGAGTAACATATCGGAACGTATCCGGAAGTGGGGGATAGCTCGGCGAAAGCCGGATTAATACCGCATATGCCCTGAGGGGGAAAGGGGGGGAACCGCAAGGACCTCTCGCTTTCGGAGCGGCCGATATCAGATTAGCTAGTTGGTGGGGTAA
>DISA01000034.1:20309-27662 GCA_002421915.1 Gallionellaceae bacterium UBA6222 | reverse complement strand
CACTTCATGGATTTCGGCGCGGACAAGAAATACTGGTATAGCAACCCTCCTGGCGCAGACTACTCGGGGGCTCCTTGTGCAGGGCCCAGCGCTAGCTGCGCAACCGGCATGCCGATGTACACGGCGAGCACCAACACCGGCGCAGTCGTCAAGGGTGACATCAACCTGACCCGGCAGGACCTGCTGCGCGTCGGCGCCGAACTGCAGCGCTACCGGCTCGATGACTGGTGGCCGGCCTCCGGTGCCGGCATGTGGCCCAACACCTTCTGGAACGTCAACGACGGCCAGCGCGACCGTACTGCACTGTTCGGCGAATGGGAGGCGCGCAAGGACGAACAGTGGATGACTCTGCTTGGTCTGCGCTTTGAACAAGTGAAGATGGATGCCGGTGACGTGCATGGCTACAACCTCGCGACCTTCCCGACTGTTGTTGCCGTAAGCTCCGGTAATCAGACCCGCGACGCGGCCAACTTCAACAATGCCGATCATGCAAAGACCGACAACAACTGGGACCTGACCGCACTGGCCAAATACACGGCAAGCCCGATGCAGGACATCGAGTTCGGCTTCGCCCACAAGACGCGCTCGCCCAACCTGCACGAGCGCTATACCTGGTCCACTTGGCAGATGGCGGCGCTGATGGTGAACTGGACCGGTGACGGCAACGGCTACATCGGCAACCTGGACCTGAAACCGGAAAAGGCCGACACGCTTTCCGCAACCTTCGACTGGCATGCGGAGAACCGCGACTGGGAGCTCAAAGCCACGCCTTACTACACAAGGGTGACCGATTACATTGACGCGATCCAGTGGAACGCAACCACCAACACGCCGGGCACGATACTTTTGGCGGATCAATTCACCGTGCTCAAGTTCGTCAACCAGTCGGCGCGCCTGTATGGCCTCGACCTGTCGGGCAAGCTGCCGCTGGCAGAGAACGGCATGGGCGAATTCGGGCTGAACGGACTCGCCAGTTATGCCAAGGGCGAGAACCGGGACACCGGCGACGGTCTCTACAACATCATGCCGCTCAACGCCAAACTCACGCTCACCCAGTCGCTGGGGCACTGGGACAACGCGGCAGAGCTGGTGACGGTCGCGCGCAAGAAAGACGTGTCCGAAGTGCGCAATGAAATGGAGCCCCCCGGCTACGCCCTCGTCAACCTGCGCGGCAGTTATTCGTGGAAGCAGGTGCGAGTCGATTTCGGTGTGGAGAACCTGTTCGACCGACTCTACTACCATCCGCTCGGCGGCGCGTACACAGGCCAGGGCACGACCATGAGCGGCAGCACGACGGCCCTCACGTCACCGAAGTGGGGCACCCCCGTCCCCGGCATGGGCCGCTCGCTCTACACCGGGGTGAACTACAAATTCTGATTCCTGTTAAGACGCCTGAAAAAAGCTAGAATGACACGCGCCGCTGTTCCAACTGCGGCGCGTTTTTTATCCTGATGAGGAATCAATCATGAAAAAGTATGTGTGGGCTGGACTGTCGGCATTGTTATTTTCCTTGCCGGTACAGGCCAAGGATGTGACGGTGAGCGATGCGTGGTCGCGGGCAACGGCATCGGGGCAAGAGAACGGTATGGTGCAGGCGATCATCACCAGCAAGAAAGAGGCGAAGCTGATCGGCGCATCAAGCAAGGCATGCCAGAGCGTTGAATTGCACAGCATGGTCACCGAGGGCGGCATGATGAAGATGCGCCAGGTCGAGGCGATCGAGCTGCCGGCAGGGCAAGCCGTGGACCTGGGGGCGCAGGGCTATCACCTGATGCTGATTGGTCTCAAAAAACCGTTGCAGGAAGGCAAGAAAGTGGCCGTCGAACTCAAGTTGCGCGACGCCAGCGGCAAGGAGAAAAAGGTGAAGATGAATGCCACGGTGCGCAGTATGACCGGCGCCAAGCCGCAGATGCCACATGGCCACATGCAGCATTAAGCCGATGACGGCAGCATTGCGCGGTGTACTTGCCGTCGGGCTGTTGTTGCTGGCCCAGCCGGTGTGGGCCAGCAACAAGGTGATCGTGGACAAGGTCTGGATGCGCGAAAGTGTGCCGGGGCAGACCGCCGCCACGGTGCAGTTGAATCTGTCGGTTACCGTGGCGGCACGCCTGCTTGGGGTGAGCAGTCCGCTGGCCGCAAGGGGTGAAATCGTGCGTGTTGAGCGCCGGGGCGGGTCGATGCAGACCCATACTTTGCGCGACTACAAACTGGAGGCACGCAGCACCGTCATCTTTGGCGCACGCGGTGTTTATCTGCTGTTGCGCGGTCTGAAACAACCGCTGAACGTGGGTGACCGGGTGCCCGTCAGCCTTGCCCTGCAAATTGCGGGCACACGCAAGACGGTCGAGGTTACGGCAGAGGTGCGCGCGCTGGAATTGAGCTACAAGCACTACAACGACCCGGCGGTGATGGACCACCGCTGAACGACCCGGCACAAAAACGGCAAAGGCGGCGGTGGCCGCCTTTTTTTACCCTTGAAAAAAGGCCGATCCGATCACATATACCCCCCAACGGGCGATGCCCGTATTCCCGTAACCGAAACGAAGGAGAATGAAATGGCCAATATCAGCAGATACAACCCGCACAGCGATGCGCTTGACGACTTGTTCCGCGGCTTCTTCATGCAGCCGGTGAAGTTCGAGGGCCAACCCGAGGTGCAGATCAGGATGGATGTGAGCGAGGATGACAAGGCGTACAAAGTGCATGCCGAGATACCGGGTGTAAGGAAGGAAGACATCCATGTGCAGATTGACGGCAACCAGGTGTCGATCAGTGCCGAAGTGAAGAATGAAAAAGAAGTGAAAGAGGGCGAGAAGCTGCTGCGCAGCGAGCGTTATTACGGCAGTGTGTCGCGCGCATTCTCGCTGGGGCAGGAGGTGGACGAGGATGCCGCGCAGGCGAAGTACCAGGACGGCGTGCTTGAGCTGACGCTGCCGAAGAAGGTGGCGGTGAGCGCGAGGAAGCTGGTCATCCAGTAAGTGCCGGTCTTGTTGCGAACGGGCGGCGGATGCCGCCCGTTTTGTTTTTGTCTGGAGTAGAATCCGCGGCAATTTCTTCAGGAGCCGTCATGCCTTTATCCGCCGCCACCGCCGCGCAAAAAGCCCACACCCTGTCCGAGGCGCTGCCCTATATCCAGCGCTTCTTCGACAAGACAATCGTCATCAAATACGGCGGCAACGCCATGACCGATCCCAAGCTGCAGGAGGGGTTTGCGCGCGATGTGGTGCTGCTCAAGCTGGTGGGCATGAACCCGGTGGTGGTGCACGGCGGCGGCCCGCAGATCAATGACCTGCTCAAGCGGGTCGGCAAGCAGGGCGAGTTTGTGCAGGGCATGCGTGTCACCGACGAAGAGACCATGGATGTGGTCGAAATGGTGCTGGGCAAGGTCAACAAGGACATCGTCAATCTGATCAACAAGCACGGCGGCAAGGCGGTGGGGCTGACCGGACAGGACGGCTCTTTCATCCGTGCCGAGAAGATGATGCTGCAAAGCCACGACGAACCGGGCAAGCTCCTGGATATCGGCCAGGTCGGCGAGATCAGCAAGATCGACCCGTCCATCATCACCTTTCTCGACTCCGGCGATTTCATTCCGGTGATTGCGCCGATCGGTGTCGCGCCAGATGGCGAAACCCTGAATATCAATGCCGATCTGGTGGCGGGCAAGCTGGCTGAAGTATTGCGTGCGGAAAAACTGGTGTTGATGACCAATACCCCGGGCGTGCTGGACAAGGACGGCAGGCTGCTGACCGGGTTGACGCCCAAACTGGTGGATGATCTGGTGGCGGACGGCACCCTGTCCGGCGGCATGTTGCCCAAGATCGGCTCGGCGCTGGATGCGGCGCGCAGCGGGGTCAAGGCGGTGCATATCATCGACGGGCGGGTGGCGCATGCCCTGCTGCTGGAGATTCTGACCGACGAAGGGGTCGGCACGCTGATCAAGAGCAAATAATGGGCGGCCGTGTTTGGCTTTTTGACCTCGACAACACCCTGCACAATGCTTCGGCGCACGTGTTTCCGCATATCAATCGCAGCATGACCGCCTATCTGCGAGCGCATTTGCAGTTGACCGAAGAAGAGGCGAATGCTTTGCGCGTGGATTACTGGCAGCGCTACGGGGCAACCCTGACCGGTTTGATGAAACACCACAATACCGATCCCGATCACTTTTTGTGGCATACCCACCAGTTTCCGCAGTTGCGGCAGATGGTGTTGTGCCAGCCGCGCCTGCACCATATGTTGCGGGGTTTGCCCGGACGCAAGGTGGTGTTTTCCAATGCGCCGCAACACTATGCGCGGGCCGTGCTGAAACTGTTGCGTGTGGATGGCCTGTTCGAAGACATTTTTGCCATCGAGCATTCGCGCTATAAGCCCAAGCCGCAGATGGCGGGGTTTCGTCATTTGCTGCGCAAATATCGTTTGCACGGCGCGCAGTGCGTGATGGTCGAAGACAGTGCGGAAAACCTGTTGACCGCGAAACGCCTGGGGATGCACACGGTGTGGGTGAGCGCCGCGCCGCATACCCCGGCGCATGTGGATGTAAAAATTCGTGCGGTGCTGGATCTGCCGCGTGTGTTGGCAAAATTGTAAAAGGGGAAGTTATGGCCGCCAAACCGGGTGAAAGAAAATTACAGATATTGCAGACCATCGCGGAAATGCTGGAACAACCCAAGGGCGAGAAGATCACCACTGCCGCACTGGCGGCGCGGCTGGAGTTGTCCGAGGCCGCGCTGTATCGCCACTTCGCCAGCAAGGCGCAGATGTATGAAGGATTGATCGAATTTATCGAGCAGACCGTATTCGGCCTGATCAACAAGATCACCACGGAAGAAAAAGACGGCCTGAAACAGGTCGAACAGATACTCGCGCTGCTGTTGCGTTTCGCACAAAAGAATCGCGGCATGACGCGGGTGTTGATCGGCGATGTGCTGGTGAATGAGAACGAGCGGCTACAACAGCGCATCAACCAGTTTCTCGATCGCGTGGAAACCACGCTCAAGCAGGCGTTGCGCATTGCCGCGACGCAGGGAACCGCACATTCGGAAACGGACGTTGGCGCACACGCAAACCTGTTGCTGTGCTTCGTCATCGGGCGCTGGCAACAATTTGGCAAGAGCGGTTACGCGCGCGAGCCGATGGCGCAATGGCCACAGCAATGGGCACTGCTTTCACGCATGTAAGGAAATCGACATGATCTTGATTCTTGCCCCTAATACTCGCACCGACGCCGCCGAATACCTGCAATTGTTGGACCATCTTGCGACCTTGCAGGGTGTTCAGGTTCGAGTGCACAGCGAACACGGTATCGAGCAGACATTGACCGAGCTGTATCTCATCGGCAATACCCAATCGCTCGACGTGGCCGACATGCAGGCCCTGCCCTGCGTGGATCGAGTGGTGCGTGTGTCGCAGGAATACCGAGTGCTGGGGCGGCACAAGGACGACATGCGCCCTGCCTATTTTGATTACAACGGCGTGCGGTTCGGCCAGGACACGCTGCATGTGTTTGCCGGGCTGTGTGCGGTCGATAATGCAGAACATGTCGAGATCATGCTGCGCGCGCTACGCGATAACGGCCAGGTCTGCACCCGGATGGGTGCCTACAAGCCGCGCACCAGTCCCTATGCCTTCCAAGGGCGCGGCAAGACCTGTCTGCCATATGTGTTCGAACTGGCCGGCAAATACGGCATCAAGGTCGTCGCCATGGAGATCACCCACGAGTCGCATTTGCATGAGATCAGTGAGGCGCTTCACCAGACCGGCAATCCGACCGGCGTGATGTTGCAGATCGGCACGCGCAACACGCAGAACTTCGAGTTACTGAAGATCGTCGGGCGCCAGACTGAAATGCCCATCCTGCTCAAGCGTGGTTTCGGCATCACGCTGGACGAGTCGTTGAACGCCGCCGAATACCTGGCCTCGGAGGGCAACCGCAATGTGGTGTTCGGGCTGCGCGGGATGAAGACCAACATGGGCGATCCGCACCGCAATTTGGTCGATTTCGCCCATGTGCCGGTGGTCAAGCGCCTGACGCGAATGCCGGTGTGCGTCGATCCTTCGCATTCGGTCGGCAGCCGCGCTGCCTCGCCGGATGGCATCCTCGATGTCATGCACGTCACGGCACAAGGCGTGCTGGCGGGCGCAAACATGGTGCTGGTGGATTTTCACCCCGCGCCGACGCAGGCGCTGGTGGATGGGCCACAGGCCCTGTTGTTGAGGGAATTGCCGCATTTCCTGGAAGACGTGCAGATCGCGCGCGAGGCTTATCTGCAACGGGTCAAGCTGGCGCAGAAATACCAGAACTGAAGCGGGGCAAACCTGCGCGGTTGCAGCCCCCAATAAAAGCCGCTATATTCCGGCCATGCACTTTTCCAGACACCTCTCGCTTTTGCATTCCACCTTCAGCCTGCTGGCGGCGCTGAAGCTGCGCGTCGCGCGCTAATCCCATCTATCCCACACGTTTTACAGGACAGGCGGCATCTGCGTGATGGTCGTCTTCGGCTCAATGGCTACGGAGTTCAACATGACTGACAAATTATTCATATTCGATACCACCTTGCGCGACGGCGAACAAAGTCCGGGCGCGTCCATGACCAAGGAAGAGAAGTTGCGCATTGCGCGCCAGCTGGAAAAGCTGGGGGTGGATGTGATCGAGGCGGGCTTTGCCGCGGCCAGTCCCGGCGATGCGGATGCGATCCACAGTATCGCCAAAGTGATCGAGCGCTCGACCGTGTGTTCGCTGGCGCGCGCCAGCGAGAAGGATGTGCGCGCGGCGGGCGAGGCGATCAGACCGGCCAAACACGGGCGCATCCACACTTTCATCGCAACTTCACCCATCCATATGCAGCACAAGCTGCGCATGACGCCGGACGAAGTGGTGACGCACGCGGTGCGGGCGGTGAAGTGGGCGCGCGAGTACACCGACGACGTGGAGTTCTCCGCCGAGGATGCGGTGCGTTCCGAGATCGATTTCCTGGTGCGCATCTTCGACGAGGTGATCAAGGCGGGGGCGAAGACCCTGAACGTGCCGGACACCGTCGGCTACAGCATTCCCGTGTTGTGGGGCGAGCGCTTCAAGGAGCTGATCGCGCGCGTGCCGAACAGCAACAAGGTCATCTGGTCCACGCACTGCCACAACGACTTGGGCATGGCTTCGGCCAACTCGCTGGCCGCCGTGATGAACGGCGCGCGCCAGGTTGAGTGCACCATTAACGGTCTGGGCGAGCGCGCGGGCAATGCGTCACTGGAAGAGGTGGTGATGGCAGTGAAGACGCGGCGCGATATCTTCACCTGCGACACCACCATCGACACCACGCAGATCGTGCCGACCTCCAAGCTGGTTTCCAGCATCAC
>DISA01000034.1:0-20294 GCA_002421915.1 Gallionellaceae bacterium UBA6222 | reverse complement strand
CCTACGAGATCATGCGTGCCGAGGATGTGGGCTGGGGCGCAAACAAGATGGTGATGGGCAAGCATTCGGGTCGCGCTGCCTTCCGCGCGCGTTTGCAGGAACTGGGTATTGTGCTGGAAGGCGAGGAGGCGGTGAATGCGGCTTTCGCGCGTTTCAAGGACCTGGCCGACAAGAAGCACGATATCTTCGACGAGGACTTGCAGGCGCTGGTGAGTGACGAAGGCGTGACCCAGATCAGCGAACATTTCCGTCTGGTGGCGATGGGCGCGCATTCCGAAACCGGCGCAATGCCGGTGGCGCGGGTGGTGTTGAGCGTCGGCGGCAAGGAACAGCAAGCCGACGCGCAGGGTGGCGGGCCGGTGGATGCCACTTTCAAGGCAATCGAGCAGATCGCAAAGAGCGGCACCGAACTGCTGCTGTACTCGGTCAACAACATCACCAGCGGCACCGATGCGCAGGGCGAAGTGACGGTGCGGCTGGCCAAGGGCGGTCGCGTGGTCAACGGGCAGGGTGCGGATACCGATATCGTGACTGCTTCCGCCAAGGCATATCTGAATGCATTGAACAAGATTCATGCAGGGTTGCCGCGCTCGCACCCGCAACTATGAGCGGTTTGGAGTGGAGCCCTGCCTTTTGCGTGATGCGCATGCAAGCACCGCACAGGCGGGATCGGCGGGATGTTTTGTCCGGTATCATGCATTCATCTTCGAATCGCTCGTGATATGAAACGCTTACTTCAGGATGTGAAGGATGTGGTGCATTTCCTGCGCTTTGTGTTGGCGCGCTTGCGCCAGGACCGGTGCGCGGAAATGGCGGCCAGCCTGACCTTCACTACCCTGTTGTCACTGGTGCCCTTGCTCACCATCATGCTTACAGTGTTTTCGGCATTCCCGGTGTTCGCCGACCTGTCTGCCAACCTCAAGTCTTTCGTATTGTCCAATCTGCTTCCGGAAACGGGCGGTCGCCTGATTTCCGGTTATATGGAACAATTTGCCGAAAGCGCATCGCGTTTGACGGCAGTGGGTATCGCCTTTCTCGGAGTGACCGCGATGTGGATGATGCTGACAATCGACAACGCGTTTCATCGCATCTTCCGCGCCTCCAGACAGCGCAAGCTACTGCAGCGGGTACTGGTGTATTGGGCCGTCATCACCCTGGCTCCGCTGCTGGTGGGCGCCAGCCTGTCCCTGACTTCCTGGCTGGCCAGTTTGTCGCTGGGACATGGCAAGCAGATGTCGTCATTTGATGTCGGTATTCTCAAGCTATTTTCCGTAATACTGACCAGCGCCGCATTTACCCTGCTTTACAGAGTGGTGCCCAATCGCTATGTACCCATGCCGCACGCCCTGATCGGCGGTGTCCTGGCGGCGCTTGCATTCGAGCTGATGAATCGCGGCTTCGCCTATTACATCACCCAGTTCCCGACGTACAAACTGATCTATGGCGCATTTTCCAGCCTGCCGATCTTCCTGCTGTGGATCTATCTTTCATGGTTGGTGCTGCTGGTTGGCGCGCTCATTGCTGCCGCCATTCCGCACTGGCGCAGCAGTCATGCCCTGAAGATCGACCAGGCGGCACGCCTCTATTTCGCGCTGCGTATACTCAAGCTGATGGAAGAAGGCTTGCAGCATGGCGAGGTGCAGAGTCTGCCCGGCTTGTCGCGCCAGTTGCGCATCGGTTACGAGGAGGTGGAAAGCATCATGGCGGAACTGACCAAGGCCAGGATTGTTGGCAAACTGTCCGAATCGGGCTGGGGTTTGGTGCGTGCACCGGAACATGTAAAAATTTCCGAGTTGACGCGGCTGTTTCTGATGGATGTGGAAACTCTACCCAAACAGCAGGGGGATGAAGATGTGCAGCAATGGTTTGCCACACTGGGAAAATGCGCCGATGCAGCACAGGGCCAAACACTGCGGGATATTTGGCAGCGCGAGTAAGGTTGCCTGATTACCCCTTTTCGGCTTTAATGCGCGCCCCGTGCCGTGGACGTAGCGACAGATAGAGGAAAAAACATGAAGTTTCTGGAAAGATTGTTTGAAGGGGCGCTGTGGAACAGCCGCTTTGTGATATTGCTTGCCGTGGTTGGCAGCCTGCTTGCCGGTTTTGCCATCTTTTATATCGCGTCGGTGGATGTCATTTATGTATTCCAGCACGCCATGCACTATGCGGATGCCAGCCTGAACGAAGAGGCACGCAAGGCTTTGCATGACAGTACCGTATCGCACATCGTTGAGGTGGTGGATGGCTACCTGCTGGCAATCGTGATGCTGATCTTTGCGCTTGGTTTGTATGAGCTGTTCATCAGCGACATCGATCAGGCCCACGGCAGTAAGGCTGCGAGCAAGATCATGGTGATCAACAGCCTGGATGACCTGAAGGCCAAGCTGGCCAAGGTTATCCTGATGATTATGATCGTAACCCTGTTTGAAGAGTCGATCTCCATGCACATGAACACCCCGCTTGATCTGGTCTATTTTGGTGCCGCCATCGCCCTGATTGCACTGGCGTTGTATTTTACCCATGCTGCTGATGGCAAACATGCCGACGACGGGGACTCCGAAAAAGGCGGGGCGGGGCACTGATGAAAATGCTGCGCGGCCTGCTGCTCGTGCTGTTGCTGCAGTGCCTCTCCCCCGGCGAGGTGCTGGCACGACCGTTCGAGTTCACGGACATGCAAGGCAATGCCCAGCGCCTGAATGACTACCGCGGCAAATGGGTACTGGTGAATTTCTGGGCGACCTGGTGTCCGCCCTGTCTGGAAGAGATTCCCGACCTGGTCGAGCTGCATCGTGCACACAGCAATAAAGACCTGGTGGTGATCGGTGTCGTCCTCGACTCGAGTGAGAAATCAGTGCGCAAGTTCATCGACCGCTTCAAGATGAACTATCCGGTTGTGCTTGGTGATTATGCGCTGGCGGCACAGGTGGGTGAGGTGGAGGTGCTGCCCACCTCCTATCTTTATAATCCGCGTGGGGAACTTGTCAGTTACCAGCAGGGGATGATCACTCGCGATAGCGTCGAGTCATACATCAAACGCACCAAACCATGACTAATTTGGAATTGGCCACGGTTCAACACCGGTAAGAAAGCGAACTACGCAGAGTCGGGGCTGCACAAAGACTGTTCTTTGACGAGAGCTGATGTCGTCCGTTGCTGTAGTAACTCCGTGTGCATCCGTGGCGAATGGCTTTTTCTAAAATTAACCCCGGCTAACCGGTTTCCATTTCTTTTTCCACACCGCATGCACCCGCTGCGGGTATTTCGGTTTACCCAAACTGCCGTTGTAGCGCGCCAGTGCCCGATGGGTATCGCCTTTTTCAATGTCCAGGTAGTAGCGCAGGATGGTACAGCCGTAGCGCAGGTTCATGCGCAAATGAAACAGGTTATGTTCAGGCGCGCCGATGGAGCGGGTCCAGAACGGCATCACCTGCATATATCCGCGCGCGCCCGCTTTTGATACCGCATATTTGCGGAAGCCGCTTTCCACTTCGATCAGCGCCAGCACCAGATGCGGATCGAGTCCCGCCCGGGTCGCCTCATAATGCACGGTGCTGAGGAATTCGAGTCGCGCTGTCCGGTTCGGCATCCGTGACTGCAGCCGCCGTGACATCTCGTTCAGCCACTTGTCGGCTTCATAGCGATTGGGGAAAGCCAGCTTGGGCGCAGCCTGATCGGCCACGCTGCGATGCAAGACCGCCCGTACACTGGCGGAAAGTGCTTCCTCATGCTGCGCCCCGGCCTGCACCGTGCCAGACAGACAGATACCTGCCGTCAGTGACAGCAACAGAGACAGTGTGCAATGGTGAAAACTTAATCGCATAGCGCGGATTGTACGAGCTTTGCGATGTCTTGCAAGGCGACGGCCTGAGCCGCCGTATCGCGGCGACCCTGATATTCCGCCTTGCCTTCCTTCAGGCTGCGCTCGCCGATGGTGATGCGATGCGGGATGCCGATCAGTTCGAGATCGGCGAACATCACACCGGGACGCTCGTCGCGGTCATCCAGCAAGACTTCGATGCCAAGAGCAGTCAGTTCACCGTAGAGCGCGTCGGCGGCAGCGCGCACCGCTTCGCTTTTCTTGTAGCCAATGGGCGCGATGGCAACCTGGAACGGCGCCATGCCGGCGGGCAGGGTGATGCCGCGCTCGTCGTTGTTCTGCTCGATGGCGGCCGCCACGATGCGCGACACACCGATACCGTAACAGCCCATTTCCATTACTTGCGCCTTGCCGTTTTCGTCCAAATAGGCGGCTTGCAGCGCTTCAGAATATTTGGTGCGCAACTGGAAGATGTGTCCCACTTCGATACCGCGACAGAGTTCGAGCACACCTTTGCCGTCGGGCGAGGGGTCGCCCGCGACCACGTTGCGGAGGTCGGCCACCAGATCGGGTTCCGCCAAGTCGCGTCCCCAGTTGATGCCGGTGGTGTGGAACTTGGGTTTGTTGCTGCCAGCGACGAAATCGCTCATTACCGCGACGCTGCGATCCGCGATCACGCGCGTCCTGCCGCGCTCGATCCCGACCGGGCCGAGGAAACCGGGCGGGCAATTGAAGAAGGCGCGGATCTCGTCTTCGCGCGCAAAGCGGAAATCTGCCATACCGGGGAGCTTGCTGACTTTGACTTCATTCAGGCTGTGGTCGCCGCGCAGCAGCAGGATGACCAGTTGCTCCTCCGCGATCAGCGCGAGCAGCTTGACCGTGCGCTGCAATGGGATGCCAAGCAGGGCGGCGACTTCCCCGCAGGTGGTCTGGCTGGGCGTGGGCACGTCGCGCATGGATTCGGTGGCGGCTTGTCGTGTGGCAGAAGGGGCGAACGCCTCGGCCAATTCCACGTTGGCGGCGTAATCCGAATCCGGACAGAACGCCAGGCCATCCTCGCCCGAATCCGCAAGAACATGGAACTCATGCGAGCCGCTGCCGCCGATCGCGCCGGTATCCGCCGCCACCGCCCGGAATTGCAAGCCGAGGCGGGTGAAGATGCGGCTATAGGTGTCGTACATCGACTGGTAAGTTTGTTGCAGGCTGTCGAAATCGGCGTGAAAAGAATAGGCGTCCTTCATCATGAACTCGCGCGCGCGCATCACGCCGAAACGCGGGCGCACTTCGTCGCGGAACTTGGTCTGGATCTGATAGAAATTCAGAGGCAGCTGGCGGTAGCTCTTGATCTCTCGCCGTGCGATGTCGGTGATGACTTCCTCGTGAGTCGGGCCGAAGCAGAACAGGTTGTTGTGCCGATCCCTGATTTTCAGCATTTGCGGGCCGAACACCTCCCAGCGTCCGGTTTCCTGCCACAACTCTGCCGGTTGCACTGCCGGCATCAGCAATTCCAATCCGCCGCTGCGGTCCATTTCTTCGCGCACCACCCGTTCGATCTTGCGCAGTACGCGCAGACCGAGCGGCATCCAGGTGTAGAGTCCGCTCGCCAACCGCTTGATATAGCCCGCGCGCAGCATCAGGCGGTGGCTGACCAGTTCGGCCTCGGCAGGGGCTTCCTTGAGGGTAGAGATGAAAAATTGTGAGACGCGCATGTTTGGTGCTCATTGTGCTGGTTGGAGGGCGCGATTCTACTGTAAGACCAGCCTTCCGTCTTTCCACCCGGGGCGAAATGTGGAACAATCCACGCCGTTAAAAATGGATGGGGCGAATCATGATAGACCGAGAAGGTTATCGCCCGAATGTCGGCATCGTTCTGACCAATGCAAAGAATCAGGTATTTTGGGGCAAGCGCATCAGGCAGGACGCGTGGCAGTTTCCGCAGGGCGGGATCCAGCACGGTGAGACGCCGGAGCAGGCCATGTACCGCGAACTGCACGAAGAAGTCGGTTTGCGTGCCTGTCATATCGAGATTCTGGGGCGCACCCGTGACTGGATGCGTTACGATGTGCCGCAGAGTTGGGGCAAGCGCGAGTCGCGCTCACATTTCAAGGGGCAAAAGCAGATCTGGTTTCTGTTGCGGCTGACGGGGCACGATTGCGATGTCTGCCTGCGCGCATCGGAACACCCGGAGTTTGATGCCTGGCGCTGGTGCGATTACTGGGTGGAACTGGATTCGGTGATCGAATTTAAGCGTGAGGTATATCGGATGGCCTTGAATGAATTGGTGCGTTACCTGCCCGCCTTGCGCGGACAGCAGACGCAACTTCACCATCCATGCAGTGATATCAGTTGAACATCAATCAGGAGAAAATATGATCACCGAATACAGCGCACTGGTATCCGCACCACTGAAAACATGCTCGTCTTTCGTGCGGCCGTCACAATCCCTGCCGCCGCGTATCAAGTTGAGCAGCCCCGCGACAGATGCGATGACGGATCTGACCAAGGTATCGGTAGTCAGCGTGCGTGCCGTAACTCCGATGAACAAGGCGAATGCCAAGATGATCAAGTATGGTGTGCGTTTATTGCTGGTGCTGGACGAAGATGAGCAGGTGGCCGGCATTATTACCGCCACCGATATTCTGGGCGAGAAACCCATGCGTTTTTTGCAGCAGATGGGCGGTACCCATGCCGACATTCTGGTGCGCGACATCATGACACCGCAGTCCGAACTGGAAGTTATGGATATTGAGGATGTCAAAAAAGCAAAGATTGGCTCCATCGTGGCGACCCTGAAGAATGCACATCGCCAACACGGGTTGGTGGCGGCCACCATGCCGGATGGCTGTCAGTTGGTGTGCGGGATCTTTTCCGCCACCCAGATCGGGCGCCAGCTCGGTGCACAGGCGCAAAGTTTCGAGATTGCGCATACCTTTGCCGAGATTGAGGCAGCGATTGCGCGCGGTAGAGAATAAACGCCTGCAGACAGAACGTACGATCCGATTCACCCAATGGAGATGATACATATGCAGTTATTCCGTTTCGTTCTTGCGCCGTTGGTGCTGATAGGTACCCTTGCCGGTTGCGCCGGCATAGGCGCCTCTTTTGAGCCGGGAAATGAGTTGCATGTCAACGTGCCAGACAAGCCGTCGCCTGGTGCGCGCGAGGAAAAATACCCGGTGACCGTGCGCATTGCACCCTACACCGATAGCCGTAGCGGGATCGATTCGCGCCAAGTCGGCATTCTGGCGACACGCGTCATGGGCATGAGCGGCAAGCAGATCATGCTGGATCGCGAAGTGGCCAAGCTGGTGGGTGAGATCATGCAAAAACAACTGGGCGACACCGGCCTGCAGGTGCTGGCACCAGATGCAAAAAATGCACAGTTCCAACTGACCGGATCGATCAAGACTTTGAGTGTCGATATCAGGGAACGCGATTACCTGAATATCGTGATCGAATCGACCCTGACCGAGGTCGCCAGTGGCAAGGTGATCTGGTCTGGTATGGTGGCGGAGAAGAAAGATCGTTATGCCGGTACATCCGGCAACAACAAGCAGGATGTGGCCGATTTCCTGCGCCACGGATTGCAGGTTGTTTCCGCCAAAACCGGCGAATCCTTGCTGTCGGTGCTGATGGCAACCCGCCCCGATTTGTTCGGGCTGAATGCGGCGGTAAAACCGGTACAAGGAGTAACGATCCATTCCACGGCCATGCCGGCGGCATCTTTACCTCCCGCAACCGTTCCTGCCGCAGTAGCAAAGGGAACGCTGTTGCTGAATTCCATTCCGAACCGTGCCAAAGCCTATGTGGATGAAGTGTATTACGGGCTGACACCACTGCGGATTGACTTGGCACCGGGCATCTATCCAGTCAGGCTTGAACTGGAAGGCTATCAACCCATCGCGGAAAAAGTGTCGGTACGCAGCGAAGATCGTACTGAACTGGAAATGAAGTTGCGCAAGTAACGTTTAGGGAATGGAAAAATGCCGCGCAGTGCGCGGCATTTTTATTGGGAAATGGAATTCAATGCTTGCCGGTGCTGCCGAAGCCGCCGCTGCCGCGCTGGCTCATCGGGAATTCCTCCACGATGTTGAACTGCACCTGTGCCACGGGAACCACCACCAGTTGCGCGATCCGTTCCAGCGGCATCAATTCAAACGGATGCTGTCCACGGTTCCACACCGAAATGAATATCTGCCCCTGATAGTCGGAGTCGATCAAACCGACCAGATTCCCCAGCACAATGCCGTGTTTGTGGCCGAGGCCGGAACGCGGCAGGATCATCGCCGCAAAGTTCGGATTGTTCAGATGCAGGGCGATACCGCTGGGGATTAGTTCGCACTGTCCGGGGCGGATGGTCATGCAGCCATCGATGCAGGCACGCAGGTCGATTCCCGCGGAACCGGGTGTGGCATATCCGGGCGGGTGATCGTGCAGCCGCGGATCGAGCACTTTGACATCCACTTTTTTCATTCTACTTTTCCTTTCCTGTAAAGCCCGGCGACATACTGCAACAGGGTGCGCGCCACAGTAAGCTTGTCCGCACGCGGCAGGCGGTGTTCGCCCGCATCGTCGAACAGCAGCAATTCATTCTCGTCGCTGCCAATGGTGTCCTGTGCCAGATTGGCGGCCAGCAGCGGAATATTCTTTTTTTTGCGCTTGGCGGTAGCATGCTCGCGCAGTTTCTCGCTCTCGGCGGCAAAGCCCACGCAGAACGGGGGATGCGGCAGGGCAGCAACGTAGGCCAGAATATCCGGGTTGGGGACGAGTTGCAGCGTCAGTGCGGCATCTTCCTTCTTGATCTTCTGCGGGCTTGTTTGCGCCACGCGGTAATCGGCCACCGCCGCCACGCCAATGAAGATATCAGCCTGCGCCACTTTCCGTTTGACCGCCTCGAACATCTCGTCGGCGCTGACCACGTTGATCACCTTGGCGCCGAAGGGTGGCGTCAACGCCACCGGCCCGGAGACCAGTGTGACCTCGGCACCTCTCTCCAGCGCCGCCTGTGCCACCGCATAACCCATCTTGCCGCTGCTGCGATTGGTGATGCCGCGCACTGCATCGATTGCTTCATAGGTGGGGCCGGCGGTGATGAGTATTTTTATGCCCTGCAGGTTTTGTAGGTCGGACTTCAGTCCGACATCCACTTGTGTCTGTCCGCTATCCAGGAAGTCGGAAATATCCCGCGCCAATTCTGCCGCTTCCCGCATCCGTCCCATGCCTTCCTCGCCGCACGCCTGCACGCCGCTGTCCGGCCCGAGCAGGGTCACACCGTCCGTTGCCAGCCGTTGCACATTGCGCCGGGTGGCAGCGTTCGACCACATCTGTTTATTCATCGCCGGGGCGACCAGCAACGGGCAATCGCGCGCCAGACACAGCGCGGAGAGCAGATCGTCGGCCTGGCCGTTTGCCAGTTTGGCGATGAAATCGGCGGTGGCCGGTGCGATCACGATGGCATCGGCACTGCGGCTGGACTGGATGTGTGCCATACCCTGCGCATCCTGCCATTGGTCGAGCAGTACCGGATGGGCGGTCAGTGCCTGCATCGTGGCGGGTGTGATGAAGTGGGTGGCGGCTTCCGTCATCGCCACCTGCACATCGATGCCCTGCTTCAGCAGCAGGCGCGCCAGCTCGGCCGCCTTGTAGGCGGCGATGCCGCCGGTGATGCCGAGCACGATGTGTTTGGAAGGATTCATGGCTCGTATCTTAACAAGAAAGATCAGGATTGGCAGTGCGGGCAGTAGAAACTGGCGCGCTGTCCCTGCACGATGCGCTTGATCGTCGTGCCGCAGCGGCGGCACGGTTCGCCCGTCCGGCCATAGACAAAATAATGCTGCTGGAAGTAGCCGCTGGAACCGTCGCTGTGGACGAAGTCGCGCAGGGTGCTGCCGCCCAGCTCGATCGCTTCGCGCAGCACTTCCCGAATCGCCTGCACCAGCGCCGCGCTGCGCGGCCGCGTCAATTTGTGGGCAATCCGTTGCGGGCGGATGCCGGCACGGAACAGGGATTCATTGGCGTAAATGTTGCCCACGCCGACCACCAGATGATTGTCCATCAGCGCCAGCTTGACCGCCGTGTTGCGCGCGCGGGTGGCGCGATACAGATACTCCGCATCGAATTCCGTTTCGAGCGGCTCCGGCCCCATGTTTGCCAGCAATGGATGCCCGGACCCATCACCTTGATGCCATAACACGGCGCCAAAACGGCGCGGATCGCGCAGGCGCAGCAACTGTCCGTCGTCCAGCAAGAGGTCAAAGTGATCGTGCTTCTGCGGCGGCATGCCGTGCGCCAGGATGCGCAGGCTCCCGCTCATACCCAAGTGGAGAATCAGCGTGCCCTGATCGAACGCGATGAGCAGGTATTTGGCGCGCCGCCGCACGCCGCGGATGGTCTGTCCGTGCAGCAGTTTTGGCAGCGCGGGCGGGATCGGCCAGCGCAAGTTGGCGTTGCGGATGATGACGTTGCTGACACGCCGATGTTGCAGGTGCGGGCGGATGCCGCGCAGGGTGATTTCGACTTCGGGCAGTTCAGGCATCTCGTGTCAGTCGTAATGAATCATGCGGAGATAGATAGGGGTACGGGACAAGCGAAATGCATTTTATCTTCTGCGCCACCATAACCCCGTGCCAATGGCGATCAACAACAAAGGTAACCCCACCAGCAGAATCAGGCTCAATGCCGTGAGTTGGTGCCGGCTCAGGATGAGTTTGCCGTCCAGCGCGGTCGGCGGGATGATGCTGATGAGGCGTTCTTCCCCGGCCAGCCAGTTCAGCATGTTGACGCCGAGGTCGAGGTTGCCACCGTTGCCGGAATAGGCGTTGGCAAGGAATGAGCCGCTGCCGACTACCACGATGCGCTGCTCGCGTTCTCCCGCTTGCCGTTGCAGGCTGAGTGCCAGCGTGACCGGGCCGGCGATGTCGCGCCGCGGATCGAAGCGGGTGCCGCGTTGCGGACTGATCCAGCCGTTGAGCGCGCCTTCGACCAGGATGTGCCGCTCCCACGGCGAATCGACTTCCATGTCCAGCGCGCGCGCATAAGGGAACACGGTGATCAGATCAAAATCGCGGGTGACTGGATGCGGCGGATAACCGGTGCCCAGCGCCCAGTCGCGCGGGGCGTTCATTTCCTGCGCGGCGGGGTCGATCACGATGCCCGGGGTCAGCACGAGCCCCAATGCCTCGGCCAGTGCATCGAGGCCGCGCATCGGCTCTGCATCCAGCAGCCACAGCAGGTTGCCGCCACGTTCGATATGGCGCAGCAATTTGGCGATTTCACCGGGGAACAGTTTTGTTTGCGGCTGGGTGACAACCAGCACGCCGATGTTGTCCGGCACTTCCGGCGCGATGGCCAGACTGAGCGGCGCGATGCGGTAGCCGTTCTGTTGCAGGCGTTTGCCGAATTCGCCGAGGTCATGGTTGGCCGCGCCGTCGAGCTTGCGCTCGCCGTGACCGCTGAGGTACATCATCATCTGTTCTTTGCCGCGCGCCAAGCGCAACAGGGCGCTGGTCAGGATCTGCTCATTGAGGGTGGTGAGGTGTTCGCGCCGCCCGCCGAATTCCACCACCATCTCGCCGTTGCCACGGATGCCGGATTGGCGCGTCGCCTCCGGTTGCTTGACCGGATCAACAAAAACAAGATGGAGGTCGGATTTGTAGCGCTGATACAGCGCGATGAATTCGCTGACCAGTTTGCGCACATCGCCCTGTTGTGTGTCCAGGCCGGTGGCATACACAGTGATGGTCAGCGGTCCCTCCAGTTGCGCCAATACTTGCACGCTGGCGGGAGACAGGCTGTTCAGCGCATTGCGGGTTACATCCCACTGCACCGGAAAACGCGCGGCGAGTTGGTAGAGGCCGATGACCGCGGCCAGCAGCATCAGTAAAAAAAGGGAAGAGTGCAGAGTGCGGTGCTGCATCGTCAGCCTTCCAGTTCCCGCCGCAGATGGTGGATGGCCAGCAGCAGGAATGCGGTGATGAACAGCGCGAAATAACAGAGATCAACACTGCTGACGAGGCCGGCATTCATGTTCTGGAAATGCAGATTGGGTGACAGCGCCCGTAGTGCCCCACCGCCCAACTCCACCAGCCACAGGCCGAACGATACGGAGAGGGCGGCAAAGGCGGCAACCACGGGCTGGCGGGTGATGGCCGAGAAATACAAACCCAGTGCCGCGTAGCTGGCGGCCAGCAGCCACACGCCGAGCAGGTTGCTCGCGATCAGGCCGGGGTCGGCGGGCGTGCCCAGCCACAGTGTCAGCATCATCAGTCCGGTGGCGACGATGATGAGCGAGAGCATGGCCAGCAACCCCAGAAATTTCCCCAGCACGATGTGGGCGGGTGAGATCGGCGCGGCGGCCAGCAGGAGCCAGGTCTGATTGCGATGCTCCTCGGCGATCAGGCGCATGCTGAACAGTGGGATCAACATCATCAGCATGATTGCCAGCACATTCACCAGGGGCGCAGCGATGGCGATGGTCGCGCCCGGAGCGCTTTCCATCTGTGCCAGTTGCGCCTGCACTTGCAGGTAGTCGTCCACACGCGCCAGCCAGAACCAGGCGACGATGAATTGCAGTAACGCCAGCATCCACCAGGTGGACGGCGCGGCGAACAGGCTGCGCAATTCCTTGCGGGCGAGGGTGAGGATCATGGCAGTGCGGCCTCCCGGGGCCGCTCCGCGGTGAGTTGCAGGAAGCTCGATTCGATATCGCAGTGTTGGCGCAGGTCGTCGATGCTGCCGTCAAAAATCAGCTTGCCCTCGCGCAGGATTACGGCGCGGTCACACACTTGTTCCACTTCATGCAGCAGATGGGTGGACAGGATTACGCTGCCGTCGATGCCGAGGGTGCGGATGAGATCGCGAATTTCGCGGAGTTGTGCCGGATCGAGTCCGACCGTCGGCTCATCCAGAATCACCACGGTAGGCTGATGGATGATTGCCTGTGCGATACCAACGCGCTGCTGGTAGCCCTTGGACAGGGTGCCAATAAGCCGGCGGCCGTGGTCGAGCAGGCCGCAACGTTGCTTTGCGAGTTGCAATTGTTCAGCCAAACGGGCGGGGGTGACGCGGTGCAGACGGGCGGCGAAGCGCAGATAATCATCCACCCGCATGTCGCGGTACAACGGCGGTTGTTCCGGCAGATAGCCGAGGCACGCTTTGGCCAGATCCGGGCGCCGTGCCAGGCTGATATCACAGATTTCAACCATGCCCGTGCTGGGTGGCAGCGCGCCGGCCAGCATTTGCAGCGTGGTGCTTTTTCCGGCGCCGTTGTGCCCCAGCAGCCCCAGCACTTCGCCGCGCCGCAGCACGAACGACACATCGTTCACCGCGCACTGTCTGCCGTGGAAGCGGGTGAGATGCTGCGCGGAAAGGGTGACCGGGGAAGCCATGGCGGGGCGCGGGGTTAGTTTTGAGTTGCAGTGAATATAACCTAATATGTCAGCCCGCATCAAAATGCCGGATGAACATGAAATCTACTCTTTTCCCTGTGCTGTTGTTTTCATTGCTGGCTGCTTGCGCCCACACACCGCAAACACCGAATGTCTCACCCATCGCGGATGACAATGCGGCACCAGCCTTGCCAACGCCGGTGCTGCCGGATGTCGCCTTGACGGATCGGCTGCTGTATGAATTTCTGCTCGGTGATTTTGCCGCCCAGCGCGGCAGACCGGAGATCGCCGCCCAGGTCTATCTCGATCTGGCCCGCGCCACCCGTGATCCGCGTGTGGCGCGCCGTGCCGCGCAGCTGAATTTTGAAGCGCACCAGTACGACCAATCACTGGAGGCATTCCGTCTGTGGCAGCAACTCGAACCCGATTCCCCGCTGGCCAAGCAGATGCTGGTCTCGTTGCTGGTTTCCGGCGGCAAACTGGAGGAGGCGCGTCCGCATGTGACTGAACTGCTGGCATCCGAGGCGCAGGGTGCGGGCCGTTCATTTATTAATTTGTACGGGTTGTTGGCGCGGGTGCCGGACAAGGCGGCGGCACTCGACTGGATGATCGAAGTGGCGCATCCCTACCCGCAAGTGGCCGAAGCACATTGGGTGCTGGCACAGACGGCAGCCGCGGCAGGCAAACACGCACTGGCGTTGGCCGAAGCACAACAGGCGACCACCTTGCGCCCGGAATGGGATATGGCGGTGATGCTGCAAGCGCAATTGATGCAGCCCACCGAGCCGGATCAGGCTGCGGCGCTGCTGGCGCGGCATCTCAAAGCGCACCCGGAGCAGCAGAATGTGCGCCTGTTCCATGCGCGTATGCTGCTGGAACAAAAACAATATGTTCTTGCGCGCGAGGAGTTTCTGCACCTGCTGCAGCAGCGCCCCGGTAATGCGGAAATCGCATTCGCCGTTGCCATGATCTCGCTGCAACTGGGTGAGCTGGAGCGCGCCGAGCAGGAGCTGCGTGCGGCCCTGGCCGGCACTGGCGGCAACAAGGATGAAAACACCCTGTATTTCTACCTCGGCCAATTGGGTGAAGCGAGGCAGGATGAAGCGGCGGCCCTGACTTACTACCGTCAGGTCACAGGCGGGGAGCGGCACTATGACGCACAACTGCGGGTGGCCTATCTGTTGAATAAGCAAGGGCAGACAGAGCAAGCGACCGGGGTCTTGCAACAAATCAAGGCAGGCAACGATGAGCAGCGCGTGCAGCTATTATTGATTGAAGCGCAATTTTTGCGCGAGGCTAAACGGGAGGGTGAGAGTTTCAAGGTGCTGAGCCAGGGGTTGACCCGATTCCCGGAGCATCCGGAAATGCTGTATCAGGCCGCATTGACTGCCGACAAACTCAAAAAATATGACACCTTTGAGCAGTTGATCCGCAAATTGATCAAGGTCGAGCCGAACAATGCGCATGCCTACAACGCGCTCGGCTACGGTTGGCTGGAACGTAATGTGCGTGTCGCGGAGGCCATGGAGTTGGTACAAAAAGCCCATGCGCTGTTGCCGGATGATGCCGCCATTCTCGACAGCGTGGGATGGGGTTATTTCCGTTTGAACAATCTGGAGCAGAGCATTGTTTTTCTGCGCCGTGCCTTCGCCGCCAATCCGGATCCGGAGATCGCCGCCCACTTGGGCGAGGTGCTGTGGGTGAAAGGGGAGCGCACCGAGGCGGAGGCTATCTGGCGTGACAGCGCGCGCAAGCATCCCGATAACAAAATATTGCAGGCCGTGATCCGCAAATTCCTGCCGTGATCCGCGCCACCCTCTTGTCATTTTTTTTGCTGGCAGCATGCAGCACAACACCGGTGATGGTGCAGCGCGCGGCCGGGGTGGATACGCCGTTCGCATTCAACGGGCGCATCGCCATCCGCCAGGAGGCGATGCGGGAAAGCGCCGGTGTGCGCTGGGTGCAGCGGGACGGCACAGACGAGATCATGTTGCTGGCGCCACTGGGGCAGACCGTCGCGCGCATCGTGCGCAGCGCGGAACACGTGACGCTGGAGGCGGATGGCAAGCGCTATATCGCGCAGGATGCCGAAATGCTGATGCAGCAAGTGCTGGGCTGGCGCCTGCCGTTGTCCGGCCTGCGCTATTGGGTGATGGCGCTGCCGTCGCCGGCGGGCGAATTCCGCATCGAGCGGGATGCCGGCGGGCAAGTGAGCCTGTTGCAGCAGCAGGGCTGGACCATCCGCTACGACCGTTATGCGGCTGCCGGCGCGGAGGCGCTGCCGTTGCGGCTGAACTTGCAGCGGGAGGGGGTGGAGGTGCGGCTGGTGATCGACGCATGGGAGACGCAGTGAACACGCTCGCCTGTCCGGCCCCCGCCAAACTCAACCTGTTCCTGCACGTGGTGGGGCGCCGCGCAGATGGCTATCACTTGCTGCAAACCCTTTTCCGCTTTATCGATCTGAACGACACGCTGCGCTTCACGCTGCGCGAAGACGATGAGGTGCGCCGTTTGCATGCGCTGGACAGAGTGCCTGCCGACCAGGATTTGTGTGTGCGCGCCGCGCGCCTGTTGCAGCAGGAGACTGGATGCCTTCTGGGGGTGGAGATTGCCCTGGAAAAACACATTCCGATGGGCGGCGGTCTCGGTGGTGGCAGCTCGGATGCGGCGACCACCTTGCTGGCTTTGAACCGGTTGTGGCAACTCGATTTGCCGCGTGCGCGCCTGATGCAGCTCGGCCTGATGCTGGGCGCGGATGTGCCGGTATTCGTGTTTGGCGACAATGCCTTTGCCGAGGGGGTGGGCGAGCAGTTACAGGCGTATGCCTTGCCTGATGCATGGTATGTGGTGCTGTGCCCACAGGTGATGGTGCCGACAGCGCAGATATTCAGCCATCCGGAATTGACACGAAATACGATTTCGATGACAATGCGCGCCCTTCCGCAAGGGCCGGATTTTCGGGCGGGCCGGATGCCGGGCTTGCGCAACGATTTGCAGGCCGTGGCATGCAGGTTATATCCGGCAGTGGCGGAACATCTGGCATGGCTGGGTCAATTCGCGCCCGCACTGATGAGCGGCTCCGGTGCTTGCGTGTTTGCCGAGTTCGCCACAGAAGCCGAAGCCAATGCGGTATGGCAGCAGTTGCCAGATACCATGCGCGGATTCGTCGCGCGGGGCTTGTATCAACATCCGCTGAAAGATTTTTGCAGTAACTGAATCGCGCCGCAATGCGCTGTATTCGACAAGTTCTTGGGGAGTCGCCAAGTGGTAAGGCATCGGATTTTGATTCCGACATTCGTAGGTTCGATCCCTACCTCCCCAGCCAGTTTTTTCAAGCATTGATGAGCGTTCGTGCTCATTTCACTTCAAGGGGTGTTCTCGATGTCCGGCGACATGATGGTCTTTACCGGCAATGCCAATCCCAAGCTGGCCGAAAGTGTGGCGCGACATCTGGGCATCCATCTTGGGCGCGCCACGGTCAGCCGCTTTTCCGACGGTGAAGTGATGGTGGAGATTTTGGAACATGTGCGCGGCAAAGATGTATTCATTCTGCAATCCACCTGCACCCCAACCAATGACAACCTGATGGAAATCATGGTGATGGTCGATGCCTTGCGTCGTGCCTCGGCCGCTCGTATTACCGCCGCCATTCCATATTTGGGTTATGCCCGCCAGGACCGCCGTCCGCGCTCGGCGCGGGTGGCGATCACCGCCAAGGTCGTGGCGAATATGCTGACCGGCGTGGGTGTGGATCGGGTGTTGACCATGGATCTGCACTCTGACCAGATCCAGGGTTTCTTTGATATTCCGGTGGATAACGTGTACGCAAGCCCGATTTTGCTGTCGGATGTGTGGCGCCATGACTACCCAAACCTGATCGTGGTGTCGCCGGATGTGGGTGGTGTGGTGCGTGCCCGCGCATTGGCGAAACAACTGGATGCCGACCTGGCGATCATCGACAAACGCCGTCCCCGGCCGAATGTGGCCAAGGTGATGAACATCATCGGTGAAGTTTCCGGCCGCACTTGCCTCATCATGGATGACATGGTGGATACCGCCAACACTTTGTGCGAAGCGGCGAATGCTTTGAAAGAAAAGGGTGCAGAGCGTGTGCTGGCCTACTGCACGCACGGCGTGCTGTCCGGACCGGCGATCGAGCGTCTTGAAAAATCGGCGATTGACGAATTGGTCATAACCGACACGATCCCGTTGAGCGAAGCGGCCAGGAACTGCAAACGCATCCGCCAGCTCAGCATCGCGGAATTGATGGCGGAAACGCTGCGCCGCATCAACGCGGACGAGTCGGTCAGCTCCCTGTTTGTGGATTGAGTTTTTTGCGGTGACCATGTCGGTCATCGCGCAACCCGGAATCTTCTGGTCGCGGAAGATCCCATTTGAAGCGGAGAAGTAAAATGACAATCGAAATCAGCGCAACCAAGCGCCAAGTGCAAGGAACGGGTGCGAGCCGCCGTCTGCGCAAGGCCAACCTCGTCCCCGGCATTGTGTATGGTGCAGGTGAGGCGACCATGATCGAACTCGATCACAACACCCTTTATTACGCTCTGCGCAAAGAAGCCTTCCATGCCTCCATCCTGTCTCTGGATATGGATGGCAAGAAAGAATCCGTGCTGCTGCGCGACTTCCAGATGCATCCTTTCCGCCAGCAAGTGCAGCACATCGATTTCCAGCGTGTGGATGCCAAGAAAAAGGTGCACATAAAGGTGCCGTTGCACTTCATCAACGGCGAGATCGCGCCGGGTGTCAAAGTCGGCGGCGGCAAGATCACACACGTGCTGAATGAACTGGACGTGGTGTGCCTGCCCTCCGATTTGCCGGCCCACATTGAAATCGACTTGGGCAGTCTTGAATTGGGACACTCGGTCCATATCGCCGATATCAAGCTGCCGAAAGGCGTCGAACTGGCGCACCATCATCACGCCTCCGATGCGGTGGCGACGGTTCAGGTTCCGCGCGGTGCGGTCGAGGCCGCCGCCGATGCCGCTGCGGCGGAAGCTGCCGCTGCCGCTTCGGCCGCCGCCGCACCTGCCGCCGCACCCGCTGCCAAGAAGTAATCTTCTGCCGGAACAACCCGCCATGCGATCAAATGTTGCATGGCGGGTTTTTTCATTATGAGCGAGCCAATCAAACTCATCGTTGGTCTGGGTAATCCCGGTGCGGAATATGCAGCGACACGCCACAACGCCGGTTTCTGGTGGGTGGATGAACTGGCGCGAGCGCATGACCTGAAATTCAAGGCGGACGGCAAGTTCCACGGGCTAATCGCAAAAACGGCTCTGCACGGGCATGAGGTGCATTTACTCAAACCGCAGACCTTCATGAATCTCAGCGGTCGGTCGGTCGGTGCGGTGGCGCAGTTCTACAAGATCGAACCCGCGCGGATCCTGGTGGTGCACGACGAGCTGGATCTGCCGCCGGGCAGTGCCAAACTCAAACTGGGCGGCGGCCACGGCGGGCATAACGGCCTGAAGGACATCATCGCGCATCTCGGTACGAAAGACTTCTGGCGCCTGCGCGTCGGCATCGGCCACCCCGGCGAGCGGGCGGAGGTGGTCAACTACGTGTTGAACGCGCCGCGCAAGGAAGAGCAAGTGTTGATTGAAGAATCATTGCAACGCGCACAGGATGTCGCGCCGCTGCTCATCGGGGGCAAGCTGGAAGCGGCGATGTTGAAGCTGCATAGCACTTAGAACGCGGATATGCAGGTCGGGCTTCAGCCCGACATCGTGAATGTGTCGGGCTGAAGCCCGACCTACAACAGAGAGAGAAAACATGAGTCTCAAATGCGGTATCGTCGGCCTTCCCAACGTGGGCAAATCCACACTGTTCAATGCGCTCACCAAGTCTGGCATTGCGGCGGAGAACTATCCCTTCTGCACCATCGAGCCCAACGTCGGCATCGTTGAAGTGCCTGATCCGCGCATGGATGAGCTGGCCAAGATCGTCAAGCCGCAGCGCATGCAATATGCCATCGTCGAGTTCGTCGATATCGNNGCCAACATCCGCGAGACCGATGCCATCGTCAACGTCGTGCGCTGCTTCGATGATGAAAACGTCGTGCACGTTGCGGGCAAGGTCGATCCGATCTCCGATATCGAAGTCATCCTCACCGAGCTGGCACTGGCCGATCTCGCCGTGGTGGAGCGCACCATCCAGCGCGACGGCAAGAAAGCCAAGTCGGGCGACAAGGACGCGCAGAAACTGGTCGCCCTGCTGGAAAAGCTCTTGCCGCACTTGAACGAAGGCAAGCCCGCGCGCACCTTCGGTTTGAGCGATGACGAGATACAGCTCATCAAACCGCTGTGTCTGCTCACCATCAAACCCGCGATGTATGTCGGCAACGTGATGGAAGACGGTTTCGAAAACAACCCCCACCTCGACCGCCTGCGCGAACACGCGGCGAAAGAGGGCGCGCCTGTTGTGGCCTTGTGCGCCAAGATCGAACAGGAACTCGCCGACCTCGACGATGCAGACAAGAAAGAATTCCTCGCCGACCTCGGCCTGGATGAACCCGGTCTCAACCGCTTGATCCGCACCGGCTACGAACTGCTCGGCCTGCAAACCTACTTCACCGCCGGGGTGAAGGAAGTGCGCGCTTGGACCATCCACAAAGGCGACACCGCGCCGCAAGCTGCCGGCGTCATCCACACCGACTTCGAAAAAGGCTTCATCCGCGCGCAGACCATCTCCTACGCCGACTTCATCACATTCAAGGGGGAACACGGCGCGAAAGAAGCAGGCAAGATGCGCGTCGAAGGTAAGGAGTATGTCGTGCAGGATGGCGACGTGATGAACTTCCTGTTCAACGTCTAGGCGTGGATTTTGGTTCTGGCCGGGTGTCGTCCGGTTCTCGGCCCTATGGAAAACTTTGCATAAGGCCGAAAAAAAGGCACCCAAGTATGGGTGCCTTTTATTTTTCCTGCTCACCTCATCTCATCCGTGCCACGCACGGACCGGACTTAGGCAAAGTTCTTTTCCGCGAACTCCCAGTTCACCAAGTTGTTGAGGAAGGTCTCGACGAACTTGGGGCGCATGTTGCGGTAGTCGATGTAGTAGGCGTGTTCCCACACGTC
>DISA01000058.1 GCA_002421915.1 Gallionellaceae bacterium UBA6222 | reverse complement strand
TGACGAAGAAGGTGCCGATGATGGAAGCGATAATCGAGACGCCGCCCAATACCAGCGGGTATACCACTGCATTGGGTGAGCCGGTGATCAACAATCCGCCCAGCACCATGGTGGCGATGANNTAGGTCTCGAACAGGTCGGCCGCCATACCGGCACAATCGCCGACGTTATCACCGACGTTATCGGCGATTACCGCCGGATTGCGCGGATCATCTTCCGGGATACCGGCTTCGACCTTGCCCACCAGATCGGCGCCGACATCGGCCCCTTTGGTGAAGATGCCGCCGCCGAGACGCGCAAAGATAGAGATCAGTGAACTGCCGAAGGCCAGTCCAACCAGCGCGTGCGTGGCATCGGTGGTGGATGTTCCCAACATCAGTGTCAGAAAGGAGTAATAACCGGCTACGCCAAGCAGACCCAGACCAACCACCAGCAAGCCGGTGATCGCACCGCCCTTGAAGGCGACGTTCAATGCAGCATTAAGTCCGTCATTGGCAGCTTCGGCGGTGCGGATATTGGCGCGCACCGAGACGTTCATGCCGATATATCCTGTCAGCCCGGAGAGCACCGCGCCGAGCAGGAAGCCCACTGCAGTTTGCCAACCCAAGGCCAGAAAGATGACCACCAGCAGGATTGCGCCGACGATGCCTATGGTGGTGTATTGCCGGTTCAGATAAGCCTGTGCACCTTCCTGTACCGCAGCGGCGATCTCCCGCATCCGGTCATTGCCGGTTGGCAGATTCAGTATCCATTTGATTGAAGCAGCGCCGTACAGCAGCGCCGCGATTGCACATAACAACGCAAAGCCCAGAGCAGATGACATCGTTTCCCCCTTAAGTAAAAACCGCCCCTTGCGGAGCGGTGTTAAACATCAAATCTTGAATTCTGCCAACTTCTTTGCGACAGCAATATTTTTTAGTTGCACATATTGCGGTAGCCCATTCTTGTAGGCGGGGTAGTCCTCGCCTTTGATCAGTGGTGTGAGATAAGTGCGGCATTTTTCGGTGATGCCAAATCCGTCCCTGGTGATAAAGTCGCGCGGCATGAATTTTTCAACATTGGCCACTTTGGATAGCGGTGCGACACCAACCTTCCATTTGTATGGTGCGTCGGACACACGCTGCACAGTGGGCATCACTGCATTTTCTCCCTTGAGTGCAAGCTCTACCGCCGCTTTTCCCAGCGCATAAGCATGCTCGACATCGGTTTTCGATGCGATATGGCGCGCGGCGCGCTGCAGATAATCGGCTACCGCCCAATGGAATTTGTAACCGAAAGCTTCCTTCACCATATTGGCAACCACGGGTGCCGCACCGCCCAGTTGCGCATGGCCGAAAGCATCACGCGAGCCCTGTTCGGCGAGGAACTTGCCGTCGGGGTAATGACAACCTTCAGACACCACCACGCTGCAATAGCCGTGCTTCTTCACCATGGCATCTACCCGGGCGAGAAATTTCTTCTGGTCGAACTCGATTTCCGGGAACAGGATCACTACCGGGATGCCCTGTTCTTCCACCAGACCGCCCGCTGCGGCGATCCATCCGGCATGGCGTCCCATCACTTCCAGCACGAACACCTTGGTCGAAGTCTTGGCCATGGAACGCACGTCGAAGCTGGCCTCCAAAGTGGAGACGGCAATGTACTTGGCGACCGAGCCAAAGCCGGGACAGCAGTCGGTGATGGGCAGGTCGTTGTCCACAGTCTTCGGCACGTGGATAGCCTGAACCGGGTAACCCATTTTTTCCGAAAGTTGCGAAACTTTGTAGCAGGTATCGGCGGAATCGCCGCCACCGTTGTAGAAGAAGTAGCCGATGTTGTGTGCCTTGAATACTTCGATCAGGCGTGCGTATTCGCGCTGGTTCTGTTCCAGCGATTTGAGTTTAAAACGGCAGGAACCGAAGGCGCCGGAGGGCGTGTTGCGCAAAGCGGCAATCGCTTTCGCTGATTCCTTGCCAGTGTCGATCAGATCTTCTGTGAGGGCGCCGATGATGCCGTTGCGCCCGGCATACACTTTGCCGATCTTGTCCTTATGTTTGCGGGCAGTCTCGATGACGCCACAGGCTGATGCATTGATGACGGCGGTGACGCCGCCAGATTGGGCATAAAACGCGTTCTTTTTCACCATTCCCTGCTCTCCCATCAGTAATTGTTATGAGGCTTCAGTAGCGATGCCGCGGCATATTACCCTTTTTTGGACAGGGTTGGCATCGCGCGTTGGGTGCGCTGCGATTCAGAGTGCATTAGTCCCGGCTGCCGCGATTTGGCCATCCTGTACCGAACGCACACCACTGATACCCAAGCCTCCGATGACGACACCATCGCGCAGCAGGGGCACGCCGCCTTCGGCCGGAATTACGCCGGGCAGGGCAAGATGGATCAGTCTGCCGCTCAACACCGCGTCTTCCGATACTTTGGTCGGGCGCTGGAAAGCGACGGTGGCGTGCGCCTTGGCAATGGCCGTTTCCACTGTACCGAACTGTGTGTCGTGGCCGCGTTGCAGATAGAGCAGATGACCGCCGTCATCGACGATGGCGATGGCCACTTTCCACTCGTTGCGGCCGGCTTCGGCTGCTGCGGCGGCAGCGATGCGCCGGGCGTCTTCCAGCGTCAGCACGGGTTTGCTCGCCATAATTTATGTGCCGAGAACCTTGAAGACCTGGTCGCGGATGGATTCCACATTGCCGACACCGGGCACACACACGACCTTGGGGGCATTGGCGTCACCGGATTTATTCCATGCGGTGTAATACTCGACCAGCGGCTTGGTTTGCGCGTGATACACGCCGAGCCTCTGAATGACAGTATCCTCGTTATCGTCCGCGCGCTGCACCAGATCCTCACCGGTGACATCATCCTTGCCGGCCACCTTGGGCGGGTTGAACACCACGTGATAAGTGCGGCCGGAAGCGGGATGCACGCGGCGACCGCTCATGCGTTTGACGACCTCGCTGTCGGCAACATCGACCTCCACCACGTAATCGATCTTGATTCCGGCATCTTTCATCGCCTGTGCCTGGGGGATGGTGCGTGGAAAACCGTCGAACAGGAAACCGTTGGCGCAGTCCGGCTCCTTGATACGTTCTTTTACCAGATTGATGATGATGTCATCAGAAACCAGGTTGCCAGCGTCCATCACTTTTTTCGCCGCGAGGCCGAGCGGGGTGCCTGCCTTGATCGCCGCGCGCAGCATGTCGCCGGTTGAAATTTGCGGAATACCAAATTTTTCCCGGATGTAATTGGCTTGAGTGCCTTTGCCTGCGCCGGGTGCGCCCAACAGGATCAGTTTCATGGTGTTTTCTCCCTAATTTGAGTGGTTGTGAAGTGTGAACAGGCGCCGCGTCGCCTGTAGGTCCAGATCGGTATCTACGCCGCTGGGCGGGGCTTCTGCAGTGATGGTCACGCCAATCTTGTAACCGTGATAGAGCGCACGCAGTTGTTCCAGCGATTCCGTCTGTTCGATGGCGGCCGGTGCAAGCTGGCCGTAGGCGCGCAAAAAACTTGCGCGGTAAGCATAAAGACCAATGTGGCGCAACACGCTGACATTTTGCGGTAGCGGCTGATTTTGCGCATAAGCCTCGCGCGGCCACGGAATCGGCGCACGGCTGAAATAAAGGGCATTGCCGTTTTTGTCCAATACTGCCTTGACTACGTTTGGGTTGCGCATCGACGCCTCGTCGTGGATGGGGTGGCAGGCGGTGGCGACGGCGCACTCGGGATGGTTCTGCAAATGTTGGGCCACGGCACGGATCAGTGCGGGGGGAATCAGCGGTTCGTCGCCTTGCACATTGACCACGATGGTGTCATCCGCCCAGCCCTGCTGTGCGGCGACTTCGGCGATGCGGTCGGTGCCGCTGCCGTGATCGGCACGCGTCATACAGGCTTGAAAACCGTGCTGTGTGGCGGCGGCGAGAATGGGATCGTGGTCGGTAGCGATGAGGATCTGCTGCGCGCCGCTTTGTGCCGCCTGTTCGGCAACACGGATCACCATCGGTTTGCCGCAGATATCCAGCAGCGGTTTACCCGGCAGCCGTGTGGAGGCAAAACGGGCGGGGATGACGACCTTAAAGACCAGCATCAGAGTTTTTCGACTTCTTCCACAGTCATGGTGCGGGCCTCATCCGCCAGCATCACCGGGATGTCATCCTTAATGGCGAATGCCAAGCGATCAGCCTTGCACACCAGTTCCTGTTCGGTTTTACGGTAGACCAGCGGCGATTTGCACAGCGGGCAAACCAGAATATCGAGCAGTTTGGCATCCATTATGGCGTAACCTTTTCGATGATAAGTTGAGCGAGCGCCGGACTGACCTGCGCATCCACACGTAAAACCCAATAATTCTCGGTGGCGAATGCGGCGCATTTTACCGCATCTTTTTCGGTCATGAGCAGCGCATCCGTGTTATCGAAGGATAGCTCTGACGGGGTATAAACATGGTGATCCGGAAAGGCATGCTGGGTACATTGCAAACCGAATTGTTGCAGGTGCGCGAAGAAACGCTGCGGATACCCGATACCCGCGATGGCGTGCAACTGTTGTCCGGCAAAATCACCTGCTGTCCGGAGCAACTCCGGGTTGAGCAGATTATAGAAACGGGTGCCCTCCAGTTGCATGGAGAATTCGCCGTCTTGTGCCACACCGCCATTGACGACCACCGCATCCACTTGTTGCAGGCGTGATGCCGGTTCGCGCAGGGGACCGGCAGGCAGCAACAGGCCGTTGCCGAAACGCCGTTCGCCATCGATGACGGCGATTTCCACATCGCGCTGCAGGCGGTAATGCTGCAGGCCGTCGTCGCTGAAGATGACATCGCACTCCGGGTGCGCCCGCAGCAGGGCAAATGCAGCAGCGGGACGGTCGCGTCCTGTCCATACCGGACACAATTTGCGTTGCGCCATAAGCAGCGGCTCATCACCCACTTCGTTGGCCAGATCGCCAGCCTGTACTTCACGCAACAGGGAATCGCCTTTGCCGCCGTAACCCCGGCTGACGATGCCCGGATGCCAGCCCAGGTCAATCATCTGCTGCACCAGACTCAGGGTGAGCGGCGTCTTGCCGGTGCCGCCAATGCTGATGTTGCCGATCACGATTACCGGTACCGGCAGTCTGACGGATGACAACAGGTGCAGGCGGTAGCATATGCGGCGCAGGGCGGCGATGGCGCGGAAAATCAGGCTGATCGGGTATAACAGAAAATGCAGCGGGGTCAGGTGATACCAGTAATTGGGCAGGCCGCGCATTGCCTTATTTGTCTGAACGGGTGGTGAAAGTGATACGGCCGTATCCGGCCTGGCGCGCCGCTTCCATGATGGCGATCACCGATTGATGGGAGGCTTTGGCATCGGCATTGATCACTATCACCGGGTCGGGTTCGTTGCTGGCTGCCAAACGCAAAGCCTGGGCGAACTCACCCAGATTTTTGAAGGTGACACGTTTGCCATCAATCGCGTAATACTCATTGGTGTCCACCGCGACCGTGATCGGCTTGCTGACCGGAACTGCGCTGCCTGCCCCGGCGGCTTGCGGCAAATTGATCTGCAGCTCGGAAAATTTCCCGTAACTGGTGGTGACCATCAGAAAGATGAGGATCACCAGCAGCACATCGATCATCGGGATCAGATTGATCTCCGGAGTTTCACGATCGTGGCCGCGCCGGAAATTCATTTGCGTTCACCGTGCACGATTTCCACCAGTTTGACGGCTTGTTGTTCCATTTCGATGGTGAACGAATCAACCATTGCACGGAAGTGACGATAGGCGATCATGCTGGGGATGGCGACGATCAGGCCAAAGGCGGTGTTGTACAGCGCCACTGAAATACCGTGCGCCAGTTCGGCCGGATTGCTCCCGCCGGCATTTTGCGCCCCGAAAATCTCGATCATGCCGACCAGCGTACCGAACAGGCCGAGCAGGGGGCTGATCGACGCGATGGTGCCCAGAGTGGTCAGAAAGCGCTCCATCTCATGACTGGCCCCGCGCCCCGCTTCCTCGATTGATTCCTTCATCACTTGCGGCGAGCTTTTGATATTTTTCAGTCCGGCGGCGAACACCCTGCCCAGCGGTGAACCCGTGGACAAATTGTCCAGCATCTGCGTGCTGACTCCGCGCTGTTTCAGTTCGTGTATTACTTCGTCCAACAACTTTGGGGGAATGACATTCTTTCTGCGCAGGTAGATCAGGCGTTCAACGATCAGGGTGACTGCGATTAGCGATGAGAGAATAAGCAACCAGATTGGCCAGCCGGCCGCTTCGATGAGATTGAACACGTGATGTCTCCACAGGGCGAAAATTTCAAGGGCGAACTGTAGCCTGTCAGCACAGGTTTGAGCAAGGCGAGCCACCTGATCATGCATCGCCTGTGCGCTAACCTGCCGTCCTCAAAGCATTTTTTTCTTACCCACAAAACTTGTGGATAACTTTGTGGACGGAAGCGGGATCAGTGCAGTGGAAAGCCCGTTCTTATTACGTTTTGGATTTATTGCACAAAAATTAAACAGTTAAATAAACATATATAAAACATATAGTTGCTCATAAGTTGTTGGATGGATGCAGATGCTTTGATACGGAAGCCGTGATTTGGCTGGTGGTTGTGGATGATTGGCGTTTGTCAATATGCCATTTGGCCTATTTTTGCAGGAATGGTGACTATTTGAGTTGTGTGAGGAGTGCCTCACGCAACGTCTGGATAGCGTGAGAATCGGGTAACTCCTTGCACGCTAACCAGAATGTATCTTCCGCCCGCGCGCCCAGAGTGTTGATCTTGGCGCTACGGATCGTGACTTGATGCCGGGTCAGCAGGTAGGCAATGCGTGCCAGCAACCCGGGGCGGTCGCCCGCGATCAGGGACAGAATGCAGTGTCCTTTTTCGTCCAGCCGGATATCCACCTCGGGTGCGATGGGGAAATGTTTGAGCTGGCGGCTCTGGCGGCCAAAGGCGGGTTCCGGAATCGTTGCGGCATTGCCGATGTATTCGGCCAGCGCGTACTCGATGTAGTTCATCACGTCGCGATAGGCAGTCTTATCGTTATTTGCGTCCATCACCAGAAAGCTGTCCAGTGCGAAACCCAGTTGGGTGGTATGGACTTTTGCTTCCATGATGTTGTAGTTCAGGCGCGCGAAGAAGTTGCAAATACGGGCGAATAGATAGGGCTGGTCAGGTTGGAAAATCAGCACCTGCAAGCCCTCGCCGATCCGGCTCAAACGGGTTTTGATGACGGGCTTGCCCGTGTCTTTCGGTCGGGATAGTACACGCGTATGCCAGGCAATCTCTTGCGCATCATGCTGGACGAAATAATCGTCATCCAGTTGTGCCCAGAAGGCGCGGTAGGACTCCGGCTGGATCGCATCCAGGCTCAATATGGCGGCCGCCTCGCGCTGTGTCGCGCCGATCTGGTCGGCAATCCTGCCGTGCACCAGATAATGGCGCGCTGCCCGATACAGATCTTCCAGCAATTTTCCTTTCCACGCATTCCATATCTTCGGGTTGGTACCGCGCACATCCGCCACGGTCAACAGATAAAGTGCAGTCAAATGGCGCTCGTCGGGGAGACGGGCGGCAAACGCGGCAATCACATCCTGGTCGCTCAAGTCCTGTTTTTGCGCGGTGGATGACATCAGCAGGTGATGTTCGACCAGCCAGACGATCAATGCCGTGTCGCTTTGTGTAATGCCGTGCTGTTGGCAGAAACGTATCGCATCGCGCCTCCCCAGCAGGGAATGGTCGCCGCCGCGTCCTTTGGCGATGTCATGGAACAGGCCGGCCAGATGCAGCAGGTAGGGCTGTTCGAACTGGCCGATCAGGCGGCTGCTCAGGGGGAACTCGTGCGCGTATTCCGGCAGCGATGCGCGGCGCAGGTTGCGCACCACCATCAGGATATGTTCATCCACGGTATAGACATGGAACAAGTCGTGCTGCATCTGCCCCACGATACGGCCGAAAGAGGGCAGGTAGCGGCCCAGAATATCCATCTGGTTCATGCGGCGCAGGATGTGCGTCAGGCCTGTTCCGTGGCGAAAAATACGCATGAACAACCCGCGGTTGGCAGGGTCAGCGCGAAATTCGCGGCCGATCAGGCGGCGTGCACGCCACAAGGCACGCACGGTGGCAGCGGAAAAGCCGGTCAGCTCGGTATGTTGCTGCAGCAGGAAAAAACTTTCCAGGATGGCGCCGGGCGATTGCTCGAACAGTTGGTCGTCGATCACCCCCAGTTTGTCGCCGTGCGAGATGAAGTGTTGGTTCAGGGCGTGCGTCTCCGCCTGTGGAAACAGGCGTGCACGCATGGTTTGCATCAGTACATCGTTGAGCAGCTGTACCTCGCGCTTGGTGCGGTAATAGCGGCGCATCATGCGCTCGCTGGCGCGCAACTGCGGGGTCGCCCCGATATGCAGTTGTTGCGCCAGCTGTTGCTGGTAGTCAAATACCAGACGGTCGTCGTGGCGGCCGCACAATTGGTGCAGGCGGATACGCATATCCTGCAACAGGCGCTGGTGACGCTGTATCTGGCGCGTTTCGCCAGCCGAGAGCAGCCCGTTTTGTGCCAGCGTGTGCCAGGTGCAGCCCAGTCCGGCAGCGCGGGCGATCCACAGCACACTGTGCAGGTCGCGCAGACCTCCGGGGCTTTCTTTCAGATTGGGTTCCAGGTTGAAATCGATATCGGTATAGCGATTGTGCCGTTCGCTTTGCTCGCGCTGTTTCGCGAGATAGAAGGCCCGAACATCGAGATGCGTGTGCAGGGTTTGTTGCAGCGTGCCGAACAGTTCAGCCGAACCATCGATCAGCCGTGCCTCCAGCAGATTGGTCTGCACCGTAATGTCATCGCTGGCGGCCAGACACTGTGCCACGGTGCGCACACTGTGACCGACCTCCAGCCCCGTGTCCCACCATTGGCCGACCAGCTCCTGCAAACGGTTCTGCACCGCGCCGTCCGCTTCCTGCGGGAGCAGGATCAGCAGATCGATGTCGGATCGGGGATACAGCTCGGCCCGGCCATAACCGCCGACGGCCACCAGCGCCAACCCGGCCGGCAGGCCGGAGGCGCGCCAGAGTCGGCGCAAGTGTGCATCAATAACACGGGTGTGGTCGCGCAGATAACGGGCGGGATTTGGTTCTGTGGCGTAGCGTTCGAGCAATGTCTGCCGCGCGCTGCGCAAACTATCCCGAATCTCGGCAAGCGTCTTCATTGCGCAGGATTCAGTCGGGGATGGGCGGTGATCCGGCGGAAAGGGTCAGCACCTCGAACCCGTCCGGTGTGACCAGAATAGTGTGTTCCCACTGCGCAGACAGGCTATGGTCTTTGGTGACCACGGTCCAGCCGTCGCCCAACTGCTTGATTCCTGCCTTGCCGGCGTTAATCATCGGCTCAATGGTAAAAATCATGCCCGCTTCCAGTTTGATTCCGCTGCCGGGTTTGCCGTAGTGCAGCACCTGCGGCTCCTCGTGGAATTTGCTGCCGATGCCGTGACCGCAGAACTCGCGCACCACGCCATAACCGAGACTCTCCGCAAAAGTTTGAATGGCGTGACCGATGTCGCCCAGATGCGCGCCGGCGCGTACCGTGCGGATGCCGCGCCACATCGCCTCATAGGTCTTTTCGCACAGGCGTTTGGCCTGAATAGAAGGTTCGCCCACGTAGTACATGCGGCTGGTATCGCCGTGCCAGCCATCCTTGATGGTGGTGATGTCCAGATTGACGATGTCGCCGTTCTTCAGTTTCTTGTCGCTCGGCACGCCGTGACAGACCTGGTGATTGATCGAAGTGCAGATGGATTTTGGATAGGGCGCATGCCCGCCCGGCGCATAGTTGAGCGGCGCCGGAATGCAGCCCTGCACGCCCACCATGTAGTCGTGGCAGAGTTTATCGAGTTCATCCGTGGTGACGCCCGTCTGCACGAAAGGCGCGATGTAATCCAGCACCTCACCGGCCAGGCGGCCGGCAATGCGCATCTTTTCGATTTCCTGCGGTGTTTTGATACTGATCGGCATAATTGAAGATTCCAAAGCGCGGGCGGCGAGGATATTAGATAGCCGGGGGCAAGACAACCGGCAATGCCGAAATAAAAAAGGCACGCGATCAGCGTGCCTTTTTATGCGCATTCCGGAAAATCAGCGCCTGTTGCCGCTGTTGTGCCCTCTCCCGAGAGAGAAACTGGTGCCCTGCGGACGGCGGTTGGCACTGAATGGAGCGGGTGCACGATTGCCGTTCACCTCGCCGGCGCTGCGGGGCCGCGCATCGTTGCCGAAGCGGTTATGCGACTGGCCTTCGCGGCGCTGGCCGCCGCGTTCGTCACGTGGAAAGCCATGGCGGCTGTCCGGTGCGTGATGGCGCGGTGCTGCACTGCGCGGGCCGCCTGTACCACGCGGACCGCCATTGCCGCGCGGTGCACCCGTGCCGCGACCGGCAGTGGCGGGACGCGGCTTGAATTTCGGCTCCATGCCTTCGATGCTGTGCGGCTGGATGGTTTGTCCGGTAAAGCGCTCGATGCTGCGCAGAGATCCCGCATCGCGGTTCGAAGCAAACGATACCGCGATCCCCGTCGCACCGGCACGGCCGGTGCGGCCGATACGGTGCACGTAGTCTTCGGCGAATTTTGGCAGGTCGAAGTTGATAACGTGTGTGATGCCGGGCACGTCGATACCGCGCGCGGCTACATCGGTAGCAACCAGGACGCGCACATTGCCACGGCGCAGGTTGACCAGAGTACGGTTGCGTTCGCGCTGGTTCATGTCGCCGTGCAGGGCGGCGGCGGCGTGACCCTGTGCCGACAAACTGTCAGCCAGGGAATCGGCGTCGCGCTTGGTGGCGGTGAACACCAGCGCCTGGTTCAGATCCACATCGCGCAACAGGTGATCGAGGAGGCGGTTCTTGTGCGCCATGTCATCCACGTACATCAGGCGTTGCTCGATGTTTTCGTGGCGGGCTTTGGCGGCGGTGATGCTGATGCGCTTCGGGCTCTTCAACAGGCGCTGCCCCAAATTGCCGATCGCCCCGTCCAGCGTGGCGGAGAACAGCAAAGTTTGGCGGGTGGCCGGAGTGGCGGCGGCGATGCGCTCCACATCGTCGATGAAGCCCATGTCCAGCATGCGGTCGGCTTCGTCGAGCACCAGCATTTCCAGGCGCGAGAAGTCGATGCGGCCGCGCTCCAGATGGTCGATCAGGCGGCCGGGGGTGGCGACCAGGATGTCAACCGGCTGCGACAGCAGCTTATTTTGCAGGGGGTAGGGCATGCCGCCGAGGATGCACACGGTTTTGACGCGCAGTCCCTTGCCGTATTTCCAGGCCGCTTCGTTGACCTGGTTGGCCAATTCGCGGGTCGGCGTCAGCACCAGGATGCGCGGGCCGCGGCTGTGCACCGGGGAGGGTTCGGTAAGCTTTTGCAGGGCCGGCAGGATGAACGCGGCGGTCTTGCCGGTGCCCGTCTGTGCGGAGGCCATCAGGTCGTGGCCGGCGATCGCTTCGGGGATGGCCTGTTCCTGGATCGGCGTCGGCGCGGTGTAGCCCGCTTCGGCGATGGACTTGAGAATGGTGGGGTGCAGCTTGAGGTCTTCGAAAGACATAGTGTTTCCTTATTTCAGGTAAAAGTTTTCGCAGGCGGAAAACGGCAATACCCGAGGGAAACGGGAAATCGCAACAACCACCACGCGGCGAAAAAATATCGTCGCTAACCGGGAAGTCATTACAATTTCAGGGGATTCTGAAAGAGAGAGGGTCAGGGAGCGATAAAACACTCACGACTCAACGTGAGGAGTGGCGAATTATACAGAAAACGCAGGGAAGTGCCAGTAAAGATTAATAAATTTTTCCAGAGATGGTTCGACAGGATTTCAAGCAGGGTACAAATCGTCGCTCATGCCCCCCTGGAGCCCTGTCATCGATTTTTTCATGTGCGGATTCCTTGGCCGGAGTAACACTATTCTGAAATTTCATCAGAAAATCCACTGAGTTATGTTAGAATCGCGGCCTTTCGTTTTCAGGAATTCTTCATGTCGCGCGCTCTTCGCAATATCGCCATCATCGCCCNNCGACCACGGCAAGACCACTCTGGTCGACAAGCTGCTCCACCAGGCCGGCACTTTCGCATCTCACCAGCATGTCGCCGAACGGGTGATGGACAGCAACGATATCGAGAAGGAACGCGGCATCACCATTCTGGCCAAGAACACGGCGGTGGAATACGAAGGCACCCGCATCAACATCGTCGATACACCCGGCCATGCCGACTTCGGCGGCGAGGTGGAGCGCGTGTTGTCGATGGTCGATGGCGTGCTGCTGCTGGTGGATGCCGTCGAAGGCCCGATGCCGCAGACCCGCTTCGT
>DISA01000089.1 GCA_002421915.1 Gallionellaceae bacterium UBA6222 | reverse complement strand
ATCAAGGATCTGCGCACCAACGTGGAAAGCGGCAATACCCAGGCCGTGCTCGACGGCGATCTCGACCCATTCATCGAAGCCAGCCTGAAACAGGGCGTTTAAAGAAAGACTGCCATGAGCGAAAACCCGCAAGCCCCCGCCGCCCCGCAGGACGAGAACCACATCATCGCCGAGCGCCGCGAGAAGCTGAAGGCCTGGCGCGAATCGGGCAAGGCCTACCCGAACGACTTCCGCCGCGAGAACCTCGCCGCCCGCCTCGACGAACTCTACGGCGAGAAGAGCAAGGAAGAGCTCGAGGCGACGCCGATCCAGGCGACCGTCGCCGGCCGCATCATGCTCAAGCGCGTGATGGGCAAGGCCAGCTTCGCCACCCTTCAAGACATGAGTGGACGCATCCAGCTGTTCATCAGCAACGACCATACCGGCGAGGCTGAGCATGCCGAGTTCAAGCATTTTGATCTTGGCGATATTCTCGGTGCGATCGGTGTGCTGTTCAAGACCAAAACCGGCGAGCTGTCGGTGCGTGTATCGCAGGTGCGTTTGCTGACCAAGGCGCTGCGTCCTTTGCCGGAAAAGTTCCACGGCCTGAGTGACCAGGAGCAGAAATATCGCCAGCGTTACGTAGATCTCATCACCAACGAGCAGACGCGCAACACCTTCCTGATCCGCTCCAGGATCGTCCAGGCGATCCGTGAATTTTTCATGCGCGACAACTATCTGGAAGTCGAGACACCGATGATGCACGTGATTCCCGGCGGCGCATCAGCCAAGCCTTTCATCACCCACCACAACGCGCTCGATATGCCGCTTTACCTGCGCATCGCACCCGAGTTGTATCTCAAGCGGCTGGTGGTCGGCGGTTTCGAAAAAGTATTCGAGATCAACCGCAATTTCCGCAACGAGGGTTTGTCCACCCGGCACAATCCCGAGTTCACCATGATCGAGTTTTACGAGGCGTACCGTGATTACCGCTATCTGATGGATTTTACCGAGCGCCTGTTTGCCGAGGTGGCGCAAAAGGTGCTGGGCACCACGCTCATCAGCTATCAGGGCAATGCGCTGGATCTGGGCAAGCCGTTCCACCGCCTGACCATGGTGCAGGCGATTCAAAAATATCACCCGCAATTTACTGATGCACAGTTGAACGACCGCGCGTTTCTGGTCAGCGAATTGCAAGACCTGAAAGCGAAATACAACCCGCATGACGCGGTCGGAGGACTGCAACTTTCGCTGTTCGAAGAATTGGCCGAAGCGCATCTGTTCGAGCCGACCTTCATCATCGATTACCCAGTGGAGACTTCGCCGTTGGCGCGTGCTTCGGACGCCCGACCCGGCATCACCGAGCGATTTGAGCTGTTTATCGCCGGGCGCGAGATCGCCAACGGATTCTCCGAGTTGAACGATCCGGAAGATCAGGAAGCACGCTTTGATGCTCAAGTTATCGCCAAGGAAGCCGGTGATGAGGAAGCGATGTTCAAGGATGCCGACTACATCCGCGCACTCGAATACGGCCTGCCGCCAACGGCGGGGGAAGGCATCGGCATCGACCGATTAGTGATGCTGCTGACCGATGCCGCCAGCATCCGCGATGTGATCCTGTTCCCGCACATGCGTCCAGAATAGCCATGCTCGACAGCAACATTCGCAGCCGTTTGTTGCAACACTATCCCATGCTGGCCGACCTGCCCGCCGGGGAGATGGAGGCGATGTTGTCCGGCGCGACAGCGATGACCATCCCCGGCGGGGCAACCGTGTTTGATGAAGATCAGCCGTGCCAGGGTTTTCCGCTGCTGCTCGGGGGCAGCCTGCGCGTCATCAAGGCTTCCGCCAACGGACGCGAGTTACAGCTCTACCGTGTGCGGCCTGGCGAAAGTTGTATCCTCACCAGCAGTTGTCTGCTCGGCCATACCCGTTATCAGGCGCGCGGTATCTGTGAGGAGGAAATCAGCATGGTGCTGTTACCCGTCCCCCTCTTTCATTCCCTGTTCAATCAACATCCGCAGTTCCGTGATTACGTTTTCCAGCTGTTCACGGAACGGCTGACCGACCTGATGCAGCTGGTGACCGCCGTTGCCTTTCATAAACTGGACCAACGCCTGGCCGCCCTGTTGATCACCAGATCCAGTCCCATCCGCGCCACCCATCAGGTACTGGCTGATGAATTAGGCAGCGCGCGCGAGATGGTCAGTCGTTTACTCAAAGGATTTTCCGATCAAGGCTGGGTGCGCCTGGGGCGCGAACAGATCGAGGTGCTCGATCCGGCCGCACTGGCTCAACTCGCTGCGGCCTAAAATACACGTTTGAGTAAGGAATTCACCAGGGAGCGCAGCTTGGCCGGACGCACCGGCTTATGCAGCAAATGCAGTCCGTGTGCCACCACTTGTTGCAGAATTTCGGGGGAGGTGTCACCGCTGATCAAAACAAAGACGGGCTTGAGCTGGCAATGTTCGTGGATGTAATCAAACAACTCCAGCCCGTTACCATCCGGCAATCGGTAATCACAAATTATCAGGTCAAACTGCCGTGTATTTTTCCGCTTCACCGCCGCCATATTTTCGGCCGTCTCAACCTGACAGCCCCAGGATGCAAGCAGACCACTCGTGCCATTTCGCACCAGCTCGTCATCCTCCACCACCAGCGCTTTTAGCCCGAATAGGTCGTTTGCCGTGTTTGGTGTGTCCACGAATAATGGGGTGGATTCTGGCATGGGTTCAGGCACCCCTCGTACAAGCGGGATCTCGATGGCAAAGGCCGCACCCGCACCGGATGCGGAGCGCAAAGACAGCGGATACCGCAACAGATTACACAATCGTTCAACGATGGGCAGCCCCAAACCCAGTCCTTTATTCCGTTCACGCGCCGGATTTTCCAGCTGTACAAATTCACGGAATATTCTCGCCTGATCTTGCACGGCAATACCTACCCCGTTGTCGCGAACTTCAATGCGCAAACGGTCTCCACGTTTGCGACAGGCCAGAAATACCGTGCCATGTTCCGGTGTATAGCGAATCGCATTGCATAATAAATTGAGCAGGATGCGTTCGAGCAGAACAGGGTCACTGAGAGCCCGCTCCGATTGGCAATGGACGCGCAGGCTGATGAATTTGTTTGCCGCCTGCGTATCAAAGATTTCAACCAACCGATGAACCAGCATCTCAATATCGATTTCCTGCAGTTGCGGCACAACCACACCGGCATCCAGCTTGGAAATATCCAGCAGTGATTCCAGCAAGCCAGACATCGCTGCCACTGCCTCTTCCACTTTATCCACGATTTGACGCTGTTCAGCCGTGTTGATACGGTTGTGCAGCTCCCCCATGAACAGACCCAGCGCATGCATAGGCTGACGCAAATCATGGCTGGCCGCTGCCAGAAATCGGGTTTTGTCAAAATTGGCTTTTTCAGCCTCATCCTTTTTTTCACGCAGGGCCTGCGTTGCCTGCTCGATGCGAGTTTGCAGATGATCCCGTTGTTGCTGAAGCTGAAGCGCCATTTCGTTGATGCCGTGTGCCAGTTCATTCAGTTCAACAACCTGCATCTCGTCGATACGGGTATCCAATCTACCCTCACCCAGATCGCGAAGCGCAGCGCGCATTCCCAATATGGGCAACGTGATCCGGCGCACGACACGCACCGCAATCAGGATCGACAACAGCAGTACCAGCATGGTCAGCAGCAAACTGAAAAGAATTAGTTCGAGCTTGGCCTGATGCAGGCGGCGCTTGCTCATCACCAACTCCACCCCACCCACTTGACTGGTTGAAAAATCCTCTTTGACAGCGCCGTTATCCAGCACGAGTTGCGTTGTGAATATGGGTTGATATGCAAATAGCGATGAATCATCCTGCCACAGGACTGCTTCGGCACTATGCCTAAATCTGGATTCAACCAACTGTGCGCTACCCGACTCCACCAGCGCATTTCCATCGATATCGGACAATCTTACTGCCAGCACATCTTTTTGCCACAACACACTATCCGCCAATTGTCGCAACACATCCCGGTTATCCGCAAAAACGGCATATTCACTCGATGCTGCCAGTTGCCGTGCAATCAATTCCGCACGGTCTCGCAGGCTTTGATCCTGTTCACCCATGCGGTAATACAGGAAAACACTCTCCACCAGTACGGCCAGAACCAGTACCGGAATCAAGGCAACCGCAAGTGCCTGCCGTTCAATGCCATAGTGCTTCATTGATCCCCCGGGTGGATATACACAATCCCTCTGCGTCTGTGGCCCCAGTAGCGGCAAGGATGGTGCGGCAGTACAAAACCAAGAGCGGTCCCGTCCATCATTCGATGTCCGGATTGTATCAGTTGGCATTTTATTGCCTCAAAGTACCGGAGCTCGCACGTCTTCAGAATTCAGTTTGATAATGGCGGCCCCTGCGCAAATTATGAGGCGGGATGACTGAGATTTTCTGGTATGACCACAATCCCGGGGCGCAGTCTTGATTGTGGCGAATCCACAAATGAGAACGCGCATAAAAAAACGCCACAAAAGTGGCGTTTTATCCTGCATATTGGCGGAGTGGACGGGACTCGAACCCGCGACCCCCGGCGTGACAGGCCGGTATTCTAACCAACTGAACTACCACTCCATGAAACCGTTTGACTGCTATCTTGGTGGGTGCTGACGGGATCGAACCGCCGACAATCGCCTTGTAAGGGCGGTGCTCTACCAGCTGAGCTAAGCACCCGTAGAAAGCGCGCTAGTTTACAGTATCTTTCAAACCTTTGCCAGCGCGAAACTTGGAAATTCTGGCTGCCTTGATCTTGATTTCAGCGCCGGTCAGCGGGTTGCGCCCGTTACGTGCGGCGCGCTCGCCCACATAGAAAGTCCCAAACCCAACCAGGCTCACCTGCTCCCCGTTTTTCAGTGAGTCTTTGATGGGATGCGATTACCGCTTCCAGTGCACGGCCCGCGGCTGCCCTGGATAGATCAGCGGATTGCGCAATCGCTTCAATAGATCTGCTTTATTGCTCATGAGACTCCCTTTTTCGGACCCACGCAGGCGGACATGAAAAATCTGCGGCGGCTTTATATCAAGTGCTATCTGACGGGTCAAGCCATAGCAGACATGGCTCAATGCTTGAATGTCGGGGCGGAGCCTTGTTCCTGCGTGACAGGCACAGGCTGCGTGGCCGCAACAACTTCATCAGAGAGAGAAATCGGCTCACGCTCCAAGGCAAGCGCCAACACCTGTTCGATCCATTTAACTGGATGAATGTCCAGCTTGTTCTTGACGTTGTCAGGAATCTCAACCAGATCCTTGATGTTCTCTTCCGGAATCAACACGACCTTGATTCCGCCGCGTTGCGCAGCCAGAAGCTTTTCCTTGAGTCCGCCGATCGGCAACACCTCGCCGCGCAGGGTGATTTCACCGGTCATCGCCACATCGGCCCGTACCGGAATCCCGGTTAATGCCGACACCATGGCGGTGCATATTCCGGCACCTGCGCTGGGGCCATCCTTGGGTGTCGCACCTTCGGGCAGGTGAATATGCAAATCGTTCTTCTCGTAGAAATTCTCCGGGATTCCCAAGGAACGGGCACGACGACGCACAACACTGAGTGCTGCCTGAATCGACTCCTGCATCACCTCACCCAGCGTGCCAGTGGTTGTCGTTTTACCTTTTCCTGGAAGCACCGCAGTCTCGATGGTCAGCAACTCGCCGCCCACCTCCGTCCATGCCAGTCCGGTGACCTGCCCAACCTGGTTGTTCTTTTCGGCAATGCCATAGCTGTAGCGGCGGACCCCCAGATATTTGTCCAAGTTACGCGAGCTGACCGTCACTTTACGCACCTGATCCTTGGTCAACAGCGCTTTCACGATCTTGCGGCAGATCTTGGAGAGTTCGCGCTCCAGGCCGCGCACACCCGCCTCCCGCGTGTAGTAACGCAGGATGTCGCGGATCGCGCTTTCCGATACAGTCACCTCTTCCGGCTGGAGGCCGTTATTCTTGATCGCCTTCGGCAGCAGATAACGGATCGCAATGTTGACCTTCTCGTCTTCGGTATAACTGGAGACGTGGATCACTTCCATCCGGTCCAGCAACGGCGCAGGAATGTTCATGCTGTTGGAAGTGGCGACGAACATCACATCCGACAAGTCGTACTCGACCTCGACGTAGTGATCGACGAAGGTATGGTTCTGCTCCGGATCCAGCACTTCGAGCAACGCCGACGATGGATCACCGCGGAAATCCATGCCCATCTTGTCCACTTCATCCAGCAGGAAGAGCGGATTCTTCACGCCGACCTTGCTCATGTTTTGCAGGATCTTGCCCGGCATGGAGCCGATATAGGTGCGGCGATGGCCGCGAATCTCCGATTCGTCGCGCACGCCGCCGAGCGACATACGCACGAACTTGCGATTCGTGGCACGCGCGATGGATTGTCCCAGCGAAGTCTTGCCCACTCCGGGCGGCCCGACCAGACAGAGGATGGGCGCCTTCATTTTTTCCACCCGCTGCTGCACCGCCAGATACTCAACAATACGTTCTTTTACTTTTTCGAGACCATAATGATCAGCCTCCAATACCTCTTCCGCATGCTTCAGATCGGTATCAATCTTGGTTTTTTTCTTCCAGGGTAAAGCAACGAGCACATCGATGTAATTGCGCACCACGGTCGCCTCGGCCGACATCGGTGACATCAGGCGCAGCTTTTTCAGTTCCGCCTCGGCCTTGGCACGCGCCTCCTTCGGCATGTGTGCGGCCCTGATCTTTTTCTCTATCTCTTCGATGTCGGCACCGTCTTCGCCTTCCCCCAGTTCTTTCTGGATGGCTTTGACCTGTTCGTTCAGGTAATACTCGCGCTGGCTTTTTTCCATCTGCCGTTTGACGCGGCCACGGATACGTTTTTCCACCTGCATGATGTCAAGCTCTGCTTCAAGCAGGCCGAGCAGATGCTCAAGTCGTTTGCGCACATCAAATATCTCCAGCACTTCCTGTTTTTGCTCCAGCTTGAGCGGAAGGTGGGCAGCGATGGTGTCCGCCAAACGTCCGGCATCATCGATGCCGGCCAGAGAAGTCAGAATTTCCGGAGGGATCTTCTTGTTCAATTTCACATACTGATCAAATTGGTTGATCAGCGCACGACGCATGGCTTCCGCTTCGCTGTCCGGATGCTCGTCGGCCGGGACTGCCTCAATCTCGGCATCCAGGTGTGACTTGTCATCCAGTATGCGTATCACTTTCGCACGCTGGGTGCCCTCTACCAGCACCTTGACCGTGCCGTCCGGCAACTTGAGCATCTGCAGAATATTGGCGATGCTGCCGATGCGATAAATATCTTCAGTTGCCGGCTCATCCTTGGCGGCCGATTTTTGCGCAACCAGAACGATGCTTTTCCCTGCTTCCATTGCGGCTTCCAGCGCCTTAATCGATTTCGCACGGCCAACAAACAGGGGAATGACCATGTGCGGAAAAACCACGACATCGCGCAGGGGTAATAGCGGGAACAGCTCCGCGGTATCTGGGGTGAGATTGGCTTCGGTCATGGTCATTGGATTTGAGTTAGGGTCCCGTCCGAGGTGGGGGCATGCAGACGGATTTCAAGCCCCGTCAGCTCAGGCCACTTTAGGAGTTTCGGCGTACATGATGATCGGTGCGATTTCGCCGGTACCATTCTCGTCCAGCACGACCTTTTCCACCTTATCGGTGGAAGGAAGGTCGAACATGGTATCCAGCAACGCCTGTTCCAGAATAGAGCGCAAGCCGCGCGCACCGGTCTTGCGCGCCAGCGCTTTTTTGGCAATAACGTTCAATACATGGTCGGTAAACTCGAGTTCCACCCCTTCCATCGCCAGCAACTTTTGATATTGCTTGGTCAGGGCATTGGTCGGCTCGGTCAGAATCTGCACCAGAGCAGCCTCATCCAGCCCTTCCAATGTCGCCACCACGGGCAAACGGCCAACGAATTCAGGAATCAAGCCGAACTTGATCAAATCCTCCGGCTCCACCTCGCGCAATACCTTGCCCACATCTTTGCTGTCATCGCACTTGGACAGATTGGCGGAGAAGCCAATTCCCGCCTTTTCCGAGCGATTGCGAATCACTTTTTCCAGACCGTCAAACGCACCGCCGCAGATGAACAGGATATTCGTGGTATCGACCTGCAAGAAATCAGTGTTCGGGTGCTTGCGCCCGCCTTGCGGCGGAATGGAAGCTTTGGTGCCTTCAATCAATTTCAGCAGCGCCTGCTGTACGCCCTCGCCGGAAACATCGCGGGTGATTGAAGGGTTGTCCGATTTGCGCGAAATTTTATCGATCTCATCGACATACACGATGCCGCGTTGCGCCCGCTCGACATCATATTCGCATGCCTGCAACAATTTCTGGATGATGTTTTCGACATCTTCCCCGACATAGCCGGCCTCGGTCAGGGTTGTCGCATCAGCCATGACAAACGGCACATTCAGCAAGCGGGCAAGGGTCTGCGCCAGCAAGGTCTTCCCAGAACCGGTCGGCCCAACCAGCAAGATGTTGCTTTTTGCCAGCTCAACTCCGTCGTCGTTCTTGTGTTTCAGCCGTTTGTAGTGGTTATAGACTGCAACCGCAAGGATCTTCTTGGCTTGGCGTTGCCCGATGACGTATTCATCCAGACGCTCGCATATCTCGTGCGGGGTGGGCAGATCGTTTTTATCCGACTTGCCGCCATCGACAGTCCCTGCCGTCTCTTCACGAATGATGTCATTGCATAGCGCCACACACTCGTCGCAAACAAACACCGACGGGCCCGCAATCAGCTTGCGCACCTCGTGCTGGCTTTTACCGCAGAATGAACAGTACAGCAGCTTGTCGCCTTTGTTGATTTCCGTGGTCATTTCATCCCTCCTTCCAAAAGCTATCGCTGATCCGGGTCAAGTCCGTTTATCCAGAACCTGGTCGATCATGCCATAGCTCATCGCTTCAGCCGCTGTCAGAAAATTGTCGCGCTCGCTGTCGCGCGCAATCTCTTCGACACTCCGGCCGGTATGTTGTGCCATCAGCGTATACAGCCGTTCGCGCAGGCTTAATATGTACTTGGCGTGTATTTCAATGTCGGTTGCCTGCCCCTGAAAACCGCCCAGGGGTTGGTGAATCATGACCGTAGAGTTGGGCAGGGCGAAGCGCTTGCCTTTCTCGCCCGCCTGCAACAGGAATGCCCCCATTGAAGCCGCCATACCGATACACAGAGTGGATACCTGAGGCTTGATGAACTGCATGGTGTCATAAATCGCCATCCCGGCCGAAATCGAACCACCCGGTGAGTTGATGTACAGATGAACATCCTTGTCCGGATTCTCCGACTCAAGAAACAGCAACTGCGCCACTACCAGATTGGCCACATGGTCATCGATCGGGCCGACCAGAAAGATCACACGCTCCTTCAGCAAGCGCGAGAAAATGTCGTAGGCGCGCTCGCCCCGACCACTGGTTTCCACCACCATCGGGATCAGGCCGGAATCTCTTGGTTCTGTTGAATTTCGCGTCGCGCCCTGCATCATCTCAATTCTCCATCAACTCGTTCAATTTCGCCGCCTGCTCGGTGACTTTGGCGCCCGCCATGACCCAGGCCACAACATTGTCTTCCAGCACCAGATTTTCAATCTCCTGCAACCGCGACTTGTCGGCACGATACCACTGTTGAACCTCCTCCGGACGCTCGAAGCTCTGCGCATATTCATTGATCAGTGCCCCAACCTGCTCCGGCTTCGCCTTCAAATCCTGCTGCTTGACCAGTTCAGCAAGGATCAGTCCCAGCTTGATCCTTTTTTCAGCGCGCTCCAGAAACATATCGGCCGGCAGTTTCAGTCCTTGAGGAATCTTCATGCCGCGCCCTTCCATATCGCGTACCGTCTGCTCCATCAAGCGCTGCGCTTCGCCCTGCACCAGAGATTGCGGCGCATCGAGTTGAGAGATCTTGAGCAGGGCATCCATCGCACTGTCCTTGTTGCGGACTTTGACCCGGCGTTGTGCCTCACGCCCGACATTTTCACGAATTTCCTGCCTGAATTTCTCCACATCACCGTCGGCCACCCCCATCGACTTGACAAATTCCGCATCGATTTCAGGCAAATTCGGCGCTTCCACCGCATGCACAGTGATGGTGAAAGTGACCTGTTTACCCGCCACATCCTTGCCGTGGTAATCGGCGGGAAAGGTCATATCAAATGACTTGGTTTCGCCCGCTTTGCTGCCGAGCAAGGCATTCTCAAAATCCGGCAGCATGCGTCCGGCACCCAGCACTACCGCAAAGTCCTTGGCTGCGCCGCCCTCAAACAGGTTGCCCTCAAGCGTGCCCGAAAAATCAATGCGTACCTGATCTTCATTCTGCGCTGCACGATCAACGGCCTGATATACGACACGCTGCTTGCGCAGGGTTTGAATCGTTTCTTCCACATCCGATTCTTCCAGTTTAAAAACCGTGCGGGTCACACCTTCTCCGGACAGGTCGCCAATGATCACTTCCGGATAGACCTCGAAAGTGGCGCTGTATTCGATCTCCGGTGCATTCAGATCAACCGTTTTGATTTCGAACTGTGGGTATCCGACAACTTGCAGTTTGTTGGCAACAGCCGTCTCGGCAAATGCGCGCTGTAAACTTTCGCCCAGCACCTCTTGTTGCACCGATGTTCCATACTGTTGTCGCAGCACATTCAAGGGCACTTTGCCCTGACGAAATCCATCCACCTTGGCGGTACGCCCCAAGCGCTTCAGGCGGCCTTCAACCTCGCCGCTGATCTGTTGCTGTGAAATGGTTGCGCTCAAGCGGCGCTGCAGACCGTCCAGAGTTTCTATATTAGACATACTTCAATTCCTTAAAGATGAAAAGATGGTAGAACAAAAAAATCGCGCCGAATGATACATGAAAGCGGGCGCTCGAACCCGCCTGCCATGTCACTCCTCATGCGGTTTGATCGCAACCAGCCCCCACACATCCCGGTTGTAGTCCATGATGGTGCGGTCGCTGGAGAATTTACCGCTGGTTGCAGTGTTGAGGATGCTCATGCGCGTCCAGCCCTCCTGGTCGAGGTAGGCCGTGTCGACCCGATTCTGCGCGTCCACATATGAACGAAAGTCGGCAATGGTCAGCCAGGGGTCATGCGGATTGAGCAGCTTCCGGACGATTGGGTCGAACAACCCAGGCTCGAACAAATTGAAATGATTGCTGCGCAACAGATCGACCACACGCCGCAAATCCTCATCGGCAGCAACGATAGCAGCTGGGTCATAGTTCCCGCGTATCGCTTCAACCTGATCCGCAGTCAGGCCAAAAAGGAAGAAATTCTCCTCCCCGGCTTCCTCGCGGATTTCGATGTTGGCGCCATCCAGGGTTCCGATGGTCAGCGCTCCGTTCATCATGAACTTCATATTACCGGTACCCGAAGCCTCCTTACCTGCGGTCGAAATCTGTTCGGACAGCTCGGCCGCCGGGCAAATCACCTCCATCGCCGACACCCGGTAGTCAGGCAGGAACACCAATTGCAACAAGCCCTCGGTATCCGGATCCTGATTGACCACTTCCGCCACCGCGTTGACTAGGCGGATGATGTGTTTCGCCATTTCATAGCCCGGTGCAGCCTTGCCACCGATGAGGACAGAGCGAGGCGTCCAGTTTGCGGTGTCACCGCGCTTGATGCGGTCGTACAAGTGAATCACGTGCAGTACGTTGAGCAATTGCCGTTTGTATTCATGGATGCGCTTGACTTGCACATCGAACAGCGCATCCGTGTTGAAGGTCACCCCGCAATCGCGCTGCACCATCTCTGCCAGACGTTGTTTGTTGCCGTGTTTGATCTTGCGCCATTGGGCCTGAAAAACCTTGTCTTCCGCAAATTTGCGCAAGTTCTGGAGTTGCGCCAGGTCGGTACGCCATGCCTCTCCAATGGAAGAATCGATCAGCGCACTCAACTCCGGGTTGCTCCAGGCCAACCAGCGGCGCGGGGTGACCCCATTGGTCTTATTGTTGAATTTCCCCGGCCACATTTCGTGGAAATCGCGGAACAGGTACTGTTGCAACAACTTTGAATGCAGCTCCGCCACCCCGTTGACAGAGTGGCAGGAGACCACCGCCAGGTAGGCCATGCGCACTTGCGGTTGTTCACCCTCTTCAATAATGGACATCCGCCGCATCCGCGCCACATCACCCGGCCAGTGCAGTGACACCTGTTCAAGGAAACGCGCATTAATCGCATAGATGATATCCAGCAGACGGGGCAACAGACGGCTAAACATGTTGACCGACCACCGTTCCAGCGCCTCCGGCAATAAGGTGTGGTTGGTGTAAGCCATCGTTTCCTGCGTGATGCGCCACGCCTCATCCCATTCCAACCGGTGCTCGTCCATCAGCAGGCGCATCAACTCGGGCACCGCACAAGTGGGATGCGTGTCATTGAGCTGAAATGCGTTCTTTGCCGCAAAGTCGGTAAAGTTCTCGCCGTGCTTGGCCACCCAGCGTCCCAGAATATCCTGCAAGCTGGCCGAAGCCAGAAAGTACTGCTGGCGCAGACGCAACTCCTTGCCGTTTTCACTGGCATCATTCGGATAAAGCACCATGGTAATGTGCTCTGCCGCGTTCTTTGCGGCGACGGCCTCGGTATAGCTGCCCGCGTTGAATTCTTCCAGATTGAACTCCTCGGTAGCGGTCGATTTCCACAGGCGCAAAGTATTTACCGTACCGTTGCGATAGCCGGGAATGGGCACGTCAAACGGTAACGCCATTACATCCTGGGTGTCCACCCAGCGGGCATGCAACTTGCCGGATTTACCGGTATACAACTCGCTGCGCCCAAAGAATTTAACCCTGACTGAAAATTCGGGGCGCTCCACCTCCCACTGATTGCCATTGCGCAACCAGTGATCCGGATCCTCAACCTGCCTGCCATTCTCGATGCGCTGACGAAACATGCCATATTCATAGCGCAGCCCATAGCCGGTCACCGGCAACTGCAACGTGGCACAACTATCCAGAAAACAGGCAGCCAGGCGACCAAGGCCACCGTTGCCCAGGCCGGCGTCAGCTTCCTGCTCCTGCACATCTTCCAGGCTGACCCCAAAATTCCGCATCGCATCGGCTGCTTCCTGCTGCATATCGAGGTTAAGCAAGGCATTACCCATCGTGCGGCCCATCAGAAATTCGAGTGACAAATAATAAGCCTGTTTGCCATCCATCTCGTCATAGGCGCGTTGAGTGTGGCGCCAGCGTTCTACCAGACGATCGAGTAAGGCGTGAGAAAGCGAGGAATAAACCGGGTAGCCGGACAAGGCAAATTTATCCCACCCCAGCGTATGCCCAAAATAGCGCCTGAAGTCTTCCATCACGCTGATGGCATCCGTGCCCAGGGCTGGCATACGCATGATGTTGTGCTGCTTCGGGATAAACGGATTCGTTGGGGTGTTCACAATATTTTCCTAAAATGGGGGCCAAGCAGGGTCACAATTCTACCAAAGAAGCTTGCTGCCGACTTGGCTTGGCGATTGTGACCCGCCTTGATTGGGAGAAAAGCAGGGGATTATTCGGTGCGGCGCATCGTCCCGCCGGCAGCCGGAGCGCCACCACCAACGCTGATGACATGTTGCAGATCCACGGGTGGAGACAACTTGAGGAGTCGATAGAGGTTGGTCAGGTTTTTCCTGAAAAGCAGGTCAAATGAAGACACGCTCTGTGCAGAGTTGTAATCACCGAACCACCAGAACCAGTCCGAACCTTCACAGTCAGCCAATTGTTCGGTCGCCAGGCGCATTTCCTCCGCATTCAGACGCCCGCTGTTGGTCACAATGTCATAGCTGCGCTTGGCGTCACACAACAGGTCCCAACCGCGATTTTTGTCCGGCGAACCGATCCAGGTGCTGAATGTGCCGTAAACCCAACTCCCGGCGACCAACTGATTGAGGCTGCCAACTGTTGATCCGGGCTCCTGATCTTCGATGGCTTGGACACATTCACCAAAGGTGGTGGTGGAAATAAAAGAATGCTGTTCCAGTCTGGCATACAGCTCGGACAAAAAGTAGTAGCCGTTGTAGGGATAGTATTCCCAGGCATTTTCACCGTCCAGAATGATGGATACCACCGGATCCTCATCGCCCTGATGGTGATGATGAATCTCTTCCAGCTGGCGTATCAAATCAGCCGCCGCATCATCCCCCTTCCATTTTGCATACTCAAAACCGATACGATCAGACAAGTGGTCATCACGGAAAAAACAATAAACCGGTTTAGCCTTACCTTCGAGCAGATAGGGCTTGTACAGATAGGCAGACTTGCCGGGTAAAGTGTTGCCATTGCTCTCGCGCTGCAGACTGTGCGTCAGCACCGCCTGCCCGGTGGCCGTCCACTTAAAACCCTGCGCCCCCAGCAACTTGAGTGTGGCGTGTGACAGGCTACCCTCCGAAGGCCACACCCCTTTCGCCGCCATCCCAAAGTTGCGCTGGTGACTCTCCACCGCCTTGGCCATATGCGCCTGTGCCCGGCGCATACCTCCGGGGTAATTGCCCGCCTGCGGGAGCGGTGCAGCCGGCTCACTCTCCCGGGCAGAATTAAAATCAAGCAGCAACGGCAGGATGGGATGGTTGTATGGTGTGGTCGACAACTCGATCTGTCCGCCTTGTGCCAGAGCACGATAACGGGGAAGGATGCCGCTGATTAATTTGCCAATCAGGCTGAACAACTCCATCCGCTCGGCAAAACTGAATTGCCCTCCCTTGGTCATCAAACGGGCAATAATCTCACTGCCACGGCGCACTGACTCGCCCATCCATACCAGGTGATACCAAACCAGCAAATCGGCCAGATACTGTCCCGACAGATAGGTGACCGACTCACGCCCGCGGTCCTCCATCATCCTATGCAGATCGAACAGATGCTGATAAGCACGGTACGGCTGCAACATCTTGGTGTGATTATTTTTGAAACAGCTGTCAAGAATATGCAATCGTTCCTGCTCGTTCAGATCGTCGAGTTGCTCGCGGCACAGCATCTTGAGCAAACCATCACGGATCTGACCAGATTTGAACTGCTGCTCATAATCCAGCAACTGTTCGGTCAGGATTGGTACGAAATTCACCACCGCTTTGGTCTGTGGATGTTGCTCCAAGTGATAAGCCATGTCGGTGTAATCCTTCATGGCATGCAGATAGGTCCACGGCAGGACGTACTCGCCGCTCATGTAATCACGGTAATCCGGCTGGTGCATGTGCCAGCATAGAACCAGCTTCAGTTTCTTTTGGGATTCTTTCTTGTGATGTGGCATAGACAATAACGCGGTAATAATTTAACGAACGTGATGAATTGACTGACCGAGCATATCCGGGGTCACCAGGGTAATTCCACCTTTGGATACATGAAAACGTTTGGCATCTTCCTCGGCGTTACAGCCGATCTCCATCCCGTCCGGAATTTCACATTTGTTATCGAGTACAACACGATGAAGTTTGACATTCTGCCCGATACGGCATCCGGACAGAATGACTGACTCTGTGACTACGCTGCGTTCACCGACACGCACGTCGGAAAACAATACCGAACGCTGCACGCGGGCACCGCTGATGATATCGCCGCCGGAAACCATGGAGTCAATCGCTTCACCGCGCCTATCCTCGTCATTAAACACAAATTTTGCCGGTGGTAACTGTTCCTGATAGGTCCAGATCGGCCAGGTCTTGTCGTAAAGATCCAGATCGGGCACCACGCTGACCATCTCCATATTGGCCTCCCAATAGGCATCGATCGTCCCCACGTCGCGCCAATAGGCCTGTCCGCCTTCTTTCACGCCGACACAACTATGTTCGTAGCGATGGGCATACACGCGGTAGCGTTCGATCAGGTAGGGAATGATGTCATGCCCGAAATCGTGGGTCGAACTCTTGGTATCGGCATCGCGCACCAGTTGTTCGTACAGGAACTGGGCGTTGAAGACATAGATTCCCATACTGGCCAGCGCCCTGCCCGGCTTCCCCGGTATCTCTGTCGGATGCGCCGGTTTCTCGGAAAATTTGACGATACGGTCTTCCTCGTTCACCGTCATTACCCCGAAGCTGCCCGCTTCCGCCACCGAAACCTCAATGCAGCCGATGGTCATATCCGCCTCGCTGCGCACATGCTCTGCCAGCATCTCACCGTAGTCCATCTTGTAGATATGATCGCCCGCCAGGATCACGATGTATTCCGGGTTATATCCGCGCAGGATATCGATGTTCTGAAATACCGCATCCGCCGTGCCGCGATACCACTCCTCCTGGATGCGCTGCTGCGCCGGTAGCAGCGCAACGAATTCATTGAACTCGCCGCGCAGAAACCCCCAGCCCTTCTGGATATGCTCAATCAGGGTGTGCGCCTTGTACTGGGTAACCACCCCGATGCGTCGAATGCCGGAATTCATGCAGTTGGACAAAGGGAAATCGATGATGCGAAATTTGCCTCCAAACTGCACCGCCGGCTTCGCATTCCAGTCAGTCAGATTATGCAGGCGGCTGCCACGGCCCCCGGCCAAAACCAAAGCGACCGTATTCTTGGTTAGCGCACTGATGAAGCGTGGTGAATGCGTGTCCTGTGCCATGTTGCTCTCCCTGTTTAGCGTTCAAGTATCTTGTTATAAAGATCGAGGTACAACTGCGCGCTGTGGCGCCAGCCGACATCGCGCCGCATGCCGTTGAGCTGAATGCGGCGAAAGGTGTTCGGGTCGCGGTAACATTCGATCGCCCATTTGATTGTCTGTTGCAGCGCCTGCGCGCCCGGGTCGTCAAAGACGAATCCGGTGCCGCCTTCCATGCTGGCATTCACCACCGAATCGGCCAACCCGCCGGTGCGGCGCACCACCGGCGGCGTGCCGTAGCGCATGCCGTACATCTGGTTCAGTCCGCACGGTTCGAAACGCGACGGCATGAGGAAGATGTCCGTGCCGGCCATGATCTGGTGCGACAGCGGTTCGTCAAAACCAATGGTGACCGACACACGCCCGGCGTGGCGCTGCGCCAGTTGCAGGTAACGCCGCTCGAATTCCGCATCGCCGCTGCCAAGAACAACCAGTTGCGCGCCGCTTTCCAGCAGGGGCGGCAGGCATTCCAGCAACAGATCCAACCCCTTCTGGTAAGTCAAACGGCTCACCACCCCGAGCAAAGGCACGCGTTCATTCACCTCCAGCCCCAGACGTTTTTGCAGGGCCAGTTTTCCCTGCGTCTTTTGGGATAAATCGTTCTCGTCGTAGCGCACGGCCAGATGTTTGTCGCTGACCGGATTCCATTCATCCTCATCGATGCCATTGAGAATGCCGGACAGATGGGGTTTGCGCGCCGTGAGCAGCCCCTGCATGCCGTAGCCCATCTCCGTCGCCTGTATCTCGTGTGCGTAGGTCGGGCTGACCGTCACGATGTGATCCGCATATTGCAAGCCGGATTTGAGGAAAGACAGATTGCCGTGGAATTCCACTCCGTGCATATGAAACATCTGCTGCGGGATCTCCAGTGCCTTGATCCAGTCGCGGTCGAAATTTCCCTGGAAGGCGATGTTGTGCACCGCCATAATGCTTTTCGCATGCTCCCCGCCGCCCGCATGCAGATACGCTGGCGTCAACCCGGTCTGCCAGTCGTTGCAATGCACCATCTCTGCCTGCCAGTCGATAGGCGACGCCGTACTGCCCAACAACGCAGCCACTTTGGACAACATGCCAAAACGCATCGGATTGTCCGGCCAGTCGCCGCCAAGATGGTATTGATAGGGGCCCGCCACGCGGCAAAAATATTCCGGTGCGTCCAGCACATACACCGGCACATCGGTATCAGGCATCTTTGCACCGAGTAAACGAACCCTGGCTTGCCCCGAAAACACCGAAAAGGTGGCGACGGTTTTCTTCACCTTGAGGCCGTCCAAAACCTGGCTGTAACCGGGCAGCAACAGGCGCACATCCTGCCCCAGCGCCTGCAAAGCGGCCGGCAACGAAGCGCTGACATCAGCCAGACCGCCAGTCTTGATCAGCGGATGCACTTCGGAAGTGGCGAACAGAATGCGCGTCATGATTTTTGCCGGAGCGATTTGTAATGATTGATGAGGCCGTTGGTGGAGGCGTCATGCGTGACAACCGGCTGTGCATCACGCAGTTCTGGCAGGATGTTCGAGGCCAGTTGCTTGCCGAGTTCCACTCCCCACTGATCGAAGGAATTGACGTTCCAGATCACTCCCTGCACGAATATCTTGTGTTCGTACAAAGCGATCAGCCGGCCCAGCGTGCGCGGCTTCAGGCGCTCGAACATAACCGAGTTGGTCGGCTTGTTGCCGGCGAACACCTTGTGCGGCAACAGCACGGTGATCTGCTCCGTACTCATCCCTGCGGCTTCAAGTTCGGCGCGCGCTTCGTCCGCGTTCTTGCCTTTCATCAGTGCTTCGGTCTGCGCAAAATAGTTCGACAACAGGGTCGCATGATGCTCGCCCAGCGGATATTGGCTGTTCGCCGGCGCAATGAAATCGGCCGGGATCATCTGCGTCCCTTGATGGATCAGCTGGTAATACGCATGCTGGCCATTGGTGCCGGTGCCGCCCCACAGCACCGGGCCGGTGGCGTAATCCACCGCATGGCCCTGCCGATCCACGTATTTGCCGTTGCTTTCCATGTCGGCCTGCTGAAAATACGCGGTGAAATATTCCAGCGACTGGTCGTACGGCAGGATGGCGTGGGTCGCCGCGTCATGGAAGTTGCGATACCACACGCCGAGCAGCGCAAGAATGACCGGCATGTTCTGCGCCAATGGCGCAGTGCAGAAATGCCGGTCCATGTCGTCTGCGCCGCGCAGCAATTCTTCGAAATGCTCCATGCCGACGTACAGTGCGATGGACAAGCCGATGGCTGACCACAGGGAATAGCGCCCGCCCACCCAGTCGGAGAATTCGAACATATTGTTCGGGTCGATGCCGAACGCCGCCACCGCCCGCGCATTGGTGGAAAGCGCGACGAAATGCTTTGCCACCTGGCTCGCGTCGCCCGCATGTTGCACCAGCCAGTCACGCGCGGAACTCGCATTGAGCAAGGTTTCCTGCGTGGTGAAGGTCTTGNNTGGACGCCACGATGAACAGGGTGGTTTCCGGGTCGAGCCCGGCCAGACAGGTCGCCATGTCGGCCCCGTCCACATTGGAAACGAAATGGGCGCGCAATTTTTCCGAAGAGTATGGCTGCAACGCCTGACATACCATCAGCGGCCCCAGATACGACCCGCCGATGCCGATGTTCACCACATCGGTGATCGGCTTGCCGCTGTAGCCGCGCCACACTCCATTGCGCACACTGTTGACGAACAGGCGCATCTTTTCCAGCGTATGCCGAATGCCGGTCAATACATCGATATTCTCCACCCGCACCGGCGCATGCGCCGGGTCGATGGCTGCGCGCAAGGCGGTATGCAACACGGCACGATTTTCGGTGAAATTGATTTTTTCCCCGGCAAACATCCTGTCGCGCCAGTCTTCCACCTGTGCCTGCCGTGCCAGATTCAGCAACAGGCGCAGCGCTTCGTCATCGACCAGATTCTTTGAATAGTCGAGCAGCAGATCGTCGATTTTCAGCGAATAGCGGGAGAAGCGCAGTGCATCTTCGGCAAAAGCCCGGCGCAGCGAAAAATCCCGGAGCGAAACCCGGTGCTGCTGCAGTGCTTTCCAGGCTGGAGTGTGTGTCAGTTGAGACATAAAAGAACCTATCTATTTCCGCTTTGAATTTAACGCATCCGCTCCAGCACGATACCGGCCAGCGGGGGCAGCATCACCTCGATTGATTGATCCATGCCATTGCATTCCTCGTCGCTGGTGTAGAGACCAAAACCGTTACCGCTATTGGAGCCGCCGTAGTAATGCGAGTCGCTATTGAATATTTCCCGATAACCGCCTTTGCGCGGCACGCCGATGCGGTATCCGGCACGCGGCACCGGTGTGAAATTCAGCGCCACAATCACCTCGGAGCCATCGCGCGCGATGCGCCGATAGACCAGCACCGACTGGTCCGCGTTATTGCAATCAACCCAGGCGAACCCCTCATGAGAGAAATCCAGTTCGTGCAATGCCGGCACATCCATGTACAAATGGTTGAGATCGTGCGTCAGGGTCTTGATGCCGCTATGCTCATGCCGATCCAGCAGATACCAGTCAAGTTCGGCGCCAACACCCCACTCGCGCCCCTGGGCGAATTCATTGCCCATGAAATTGAGCTTTTTGCCCGAGATCGTCATCTGATAGGTGAAGAGCAAACGCAGGTTGGCAAACTTCTGCCAGGCATCGCCCGGCATCTTGTCGAGCAGGGATTTTTTGCCATGCACGACTTCGTCATGCGAGAACGGCAGCACGAAGTTCTCGGTATAGGCATACAACTGACCGAAGGTCAGCATGTTCTGGTGATAGCGGCGATGCACCGGATCGAGTTCGATGTACGCGAGCGTGTCGTTCATCCAGCCCATGT
>DISA01000088.1:9303-20376 GCA_002421915.1 Gallionellaceae bacterium UBA6222 | reverse complement strand
TGGTCGCGGAAATCGCCGTTCGCGTCGCGCGTCGCCAGCCCCATCGCCTTGAGGCCATCCTCGTTGTTGCGAAGCTGGCGGTTCATCGCCTGGGTGAGCGTGATGAACTCGTCGGTGCTGCCGTAGACATCGCCGATGGCGATGCGCCAGTTGTTGGCCTCGGTTGCGCCGATGTTCAGAGCGCGTGCAAGTTTCTGCGTCTCGACGGTCAACTGCACCGTCTCGTCGATGCCCTTCTTCGCTAGCAGGCCAGCACCGACGACCATGCCAACGGCGGCCCAAGCGGACTTGAGCTTGTCGATGGTGTCGTTCATCGGCCGGAACTTGGACTCGACGAGCGAGGCCAAATCGTTCACCGCGCCTCCGGTTTTGCGGCTTTCTTTGTCGGCAGTCTCGGCGAGGTTGTGGAGTTCCTCCTTCATGCCATGCACGACGCCCTTCAAGAATTCGCCGGCCTGCCCGAAGGCAGACCGGAACTTCTCGAAGCTGGCGACGAGTTCGACGGCAACCTGCTCGCTCACGGTTTCGATTCCTCGNNGTTTCGGCTTAATGCCTAGATAGCTTGCAATCATCAGGTGTACCGGCGGGTGATCTGCCCAGTAGCGGTTAAGTGAATCAAGCCGGGGAATATCGACATTCTCGGTGATATAGTCCCACGTCCAGCCCGTCGAGGCTGCGACGTGGGCTATCAGCTCGCCGAAGTCGGTTAGTTCCCCGGCACCGCTTCCCCCACCGTGGCGGCCTCTGATTCAAGCGCACGCCGCTTGAGCCCACTCACGTCCATGACCGCCTCAAACACCTCATTCATATTCTCAAGGCCAATCATGTCAGCCACGGCATCACGGGTGACCTCGGTGTAGTTGCGTCGCAGCGCGGAATGCACGGCATCAATGACGGTGGCCACCTGATCGCGGTCACCGATATCACCGCTAAACTTCATGATGCGTTCTTGTAGTTGCTCAAGCGCACCAAGGGAAAGCGGCGGGACAATCATCGTCTCGCCGCTTAGGTTGATGGCAATGCCCTTGATCTTTGGTAGGGTCATCTTGCGATTACTCCGATGTTCCGATGTAGGCCACATCGCCGTTAGTATCGGCGAAGGCTTCAAGGTCAATTTCAGGGACGCTAAAGTCATCATTCTTTGCCGCAAACGATAGTTTCGACGAAACCACGCACGGCAGGCGCAGATAGAAACTCTTACCATTAAACGGCAATGATAGGGCAAGCGAAAAGGTCGGGGCATAGCCCATCAGTAAGTTTTTCACCGTAAGATTTTTTGCAGTGGTACTCGTTGCTGTGTATTCGTAGTTGATAAATACCAGCTTGCTGGTGTCAGCTGCCGCGAAGGTATAGACGCCAGCCGATACGCTGTATTGCCCAGTAATCGGAGCCGATGCAACCCGGGTCATCGGGATGCCATTCGCATCACGCACGCCAAGATCGCGCGACCATGTGCCAGAGCCGGGGATTGTCGGGGTGATCGTGAACGGCGTCGACGGGATTACCGCGCCCACTGCATCATTCACTGCGGCAATGATGCCGCTTGTCAGCGTCTGGCCGAAGAACAGGGAGTTATACAGCGTGCCATTCACCTGCGCGGCCTTTGCCTTCCCGCTGATCTTGCCCTTGCCGCGACCGACGGCGACAGGGAATTGCCCTTGCCCGTGCAGGGTTTTGGTCTCGAAAGAAATATCGATGGACACATCTTGCAGTACCCCAAACTGCTGCGGGGTTGGGTTAGTGATAGCGTTGCCGTTTGCGTCGGCAGTGGGGATGCCGAACATCGCGCCGGAGCCAAAAAGATACTGGGCCATTTATGTTTCTCCAAAAGTAAAAGCCCCGCGTTTGCGAGGCTGTTGGGGTGGTGCTGGGGTGTGGTTAAGTTGCGAGGATTGCAACGGGGATGATGGCAACGGCCTGTTCGCCAAGCGTACCCTCATCCGTCTCAATCGATCCCTCGATCCTGCAATACTCGACGTTTGAAAGCCCAAGCGTATTCTTTCCGGTAATCGGGTGCACAGCGTTGACTTTGTTGCATACCGCATCAACAAGCGGGTTTAAGAGCGTGGCCGGTGCCACCTTCCCCGGCGCACGCACGTATAGATACAGGTCACAGCGCAGCACCCACTTTGTCGGCTGCCCCGTCGTGGTTTGTGCTGACTCATTCACCTGCGCCTGAAATAGTGCAGGCTGCTCGCCCTGTGATGTGTCAGTCCAGTGCTTAAGCCTTCGGCTTACAGTAGTAAGCTCAGGGATCGCAGCAAGCTGTGCAAACAGTGCTGAATAAATTTGTTCGCGGTTCATTTCGCGCCACCTGCGAATTTCTGCGCAGTTGCGTAAACATCAGCAATAAATGCAGCACGCATATCGGCAAGGGCAGAGCGAAGAAACGACCGCTCTGGAAGGTTGACATTGCGAGAATGCGCTTTGACATTGGCAACAACTGGCGTCGCCAGTCTCTTGCCCCATGCCTGTTTCACTTTGCGCATGTGCCCCTTCACCGTCACCGTGCCGTGAAACCCGTATTCATGCACTCGGGCATATTTTACGTTTGTGCTGACCTTGCCAATGACTGCGCCAGATTGCTCAAAGATTGCGCTATCAATGCTGCGCCGCAAGTTGCCTGTGCGGACTTTCAGCACCTGCCCAGATAGCTTCCCTGCCATCACAAGGCGCTGCAATTTTAATGCATTCCTGCCGACCGTTGCACGCATTTCAGATTCCGCTACGCGGGGGATGCTTAGCAGCGCCGCTATCGCCTTATCATCACCTAAGATTTTGCCGTCTATCATGGCGTCACACGCACATATTGGCGCAGCACAGCTTGCGTGCTCTTCGGCAGCGCCGACGTGTTGAATGTAACAGTTTCTCCAGCCAACGATTTCGACACAAAGCCAATCCAGTCACGTTCACGATAGCGTAGGCCAATCATTTCATTCACGGCCTGCTCGATATCGGCGGGGATATCGGTGTAGCCTGCGGTGTATGTGATTTCGACATTACGGCGGCCTAAGGAAAAACGACCGCCGCCAACCAGCCAAACCGCGCGGTAATCAAAGCAAAACCCCACGCCACGCGACTCCACTATCTGGTAATCCATGCCATCTACCGCGACAGATGCCACGCTTGTGATTGGACGCATGGGGGGGTGGATGATATCGGCCCCATTGCCGTCCAGCACGTCTGTGTATGTTGAGCTACCAATCGAATAGCCTACCTCATAATCCACCGCCACCGATGCCGCAGTAATCAGCTTCGCAAGCACAGTATCACTACTGCTATCAGTAATGCCTAAGTATTGTTTCAGGCTTGCCAGCGTTGTGAGGTCAGACATGTGCGCCCGGCTTATTTTTTCTTACTGCGGGGTGATGGTGATGCGTCCGGCTCTGAATCGTCCATTGCTCCGTCCTGACCTGCGGACACGAAGCCAAACTGAAACAGGTGCCCAGCGTGCGCATCGTCAACGGTGAATACACCGTTAGAATCCGGCTGGTAGTTGACGCCGGCAACACTCACATCCGTGATGCCTTCTGGTGATTTCAATTTCATATCGCCTCCCAAAAAGACCGCCCGGCGCATGGCAGGGCGGTCTATTCTCCAGTGTTAGACCTTGATGTTCTTCAGCACACCAAATGCCGGCGGGAAGTAGTTTTGCAGCAACTCATCGGCATAAACACCATACTCATACCGCCGCGTCCGAAGCGGCCACTCGACTTGGTAATACTCACGGCGTGACTTGATTTGCAAAATGTTGCCGACGCCTGACAGCGGATAAGGAACGCCATCAGAGTAGAACACGATCATGCCGCCCGGCATGTCGGGGTGCACCTCGACCTTCACCTGCTTATTGGTGATCTTGTTTAGGTACGTTCCGATGACTGTGCCAGCATCAATGCGTGCGCCGCCGGTATCCATGCCGAAACGAATCAGCGGTGCGCCGCCGTTGGCGATTACCAGCTTGTTCATCGCGAGCAGGGTGGTGCCCGAGACGTACATGATGTCCGGCGACAGGCGGTAACCGTCCCAGAACGAGCCGAAGGCGTTGTCGATCTCGTTGATGCCGCCAGCGCCGTCACTGGTCAGTGCGGTACCGACGCCAGCCGCTCCGGTCGGCAGGGCGACGTTGTACGCGCCGGAACCGCCTGCAAAAATCTGGGTTAGCAGTCCGTCAAACGCCAGCGCGTCTTGCGATTTGTCGCCGGCCAGCAACGCAGTGGCGGCCTGTGTCCCAGATGCGGTTGCAGTGATGGCAACGGTGTTGATCGCAGTGATCGCCCCCAACACTTCGGATCCAGCAGCGCCCCAGTACCATGCATAGCTAACAGCGCCATTAACGATGGCGACAGTAGCGGTGGCGCTGCCAGTCGGGCCAGTGACAGCAACGGTTGCATTCGCCGACTTTGCAGCATAGCCGCCATTCACGGTGTCGGTGCTGCCATCGGCATTAGTGCGGGTGCCGCCGATGGTCAGGCCGCCGGAGACGGTGCCTTCGCGGGCGGCAACCAGCGATAGCGCGACACAGATGACCGAGAGGGTCTGGTTGGCGAGCGTGCCGCCAGATGCGCTAGCAGCAAGCGTCGGGGTTGGGGTAGTGCCCAGCGCGATGCTGTTGTTGCCGCCGAGGATGACGCGCTCCTCCTGGATCATCGTCGAGTTCAGCAGGCCCAGCACGGCTTTGGCCTTGGCGTTGTCGAAGCCCTCTGCGGCATAGTCAGCCTCGAAAGACACATTGTCTTCCAAGCCGATGCCGCGATATGCGGCGGTCTTATCGACAACCGAAGTCGTGATGATGCCGCCACGGTTGCCCTCAGACACACCGGGGCGGACGTTGGTCACGTTCACGCCAGTGATTGACTTCCAGTTCGTTGCGGTGCCGCCATTCCCCTTGACGCGCGGGATTTTGTTACGCAGCGGGGTTAGGACGGGGTACAGGTTTTTTGCCGCCGGCTCAAGGTCATAATTGACAAGGCCGGCGGCCTGAGTAAATGCCTTAGCGATAGCATCAGGCAGGGGGGCAGACTGCGCGGCTTTTAACAGCGCCAAGGTGTTTTCGGTATGTGACATGGTGTTTCCTCCAAAATGTGCTACCCGCAAATGCGGGATCGTGGGGTGGTTGCGGGTGGACGGTATTACGGGTAGAGGCGCTGGCCTCCACTCAGATGCGCCTTCTGGATGAGTGTAAGCGGGTCTTTCTCGTCAGCGATGGCCTTCGATAATCCGGTGTCACTCACATCGTCGGCTTTCTCGACCGCCCGCAACACCCCTTTGATGGGAGCCGGTTCGGCTTCGAGTTCTTTCACGCGCTTGGTGAGTCGGTCACGGTCGGTGACAAGGTTTGCAATCACCTCGGCGCGTGGCGCGTCGGGCTCAAACCCAGCCGCCTTTACAATGTCGGCAAGACCATCACGCTCTGGCGATACGATGGACTGCGCTTTTGCAATCGCATCACTCAGCGCGGCGCGTACTTCGGCGGCTGGATCGTCGGACTTGTTCGCATCCTTCTCGCTCGCTGCGGCCAGACGTTCCTTGGCCTTCTCCACGTCGTGTTCGACGAGTTGCAGCAGCATGTCGTACAGCTTCGCTGCGACGCCGCGCGCCGCCTCGGCCAAGCCTGCCGGGGCCTCGTCGTAGGTGGCGCAGTAATCCGTATCGTTGGCGAACCAGGTCAGGCCATCGGCCAAGCGGGCGAGCTCGCTGATCTGGTAGGAGGACTTGGTGATGCTTGGTTTGGCGGACTTTTCAGATTCTTCGCTATCGCCTTCTTTCTTCGCAGATTGCTTGTCCTTGGCCTTTTCCTCTTCACCGTTGCCATCGACTTCTTCATCGGCATTTGGCTTTTTTTCACCCGGCTTTGGCTTTTTGTCTTCCTCGCCCTCTTCGGACTCCTCGTCGGCGTCGGCACCGTCGGCCTTGTAGCAGGTGAACACCGCGTCGGGATTCGCAGGACGATCTACAAGCGATACCTCGGCAAGTGATAGCGACGTGATTTTACTATCGTCATTTTCATCACGCTTCAGCACCTTGCCGGCGATGGAAAACCCCTTGTACACGCGGGACTGCACTTTCTTGATTGCAATCGGGTCAACAACATGTGCCGTGAAGTTGGTGACGCCATCATCACCAACGCCAATGCTCATTGCCGTGCCTGCGGCCTTCTTGGCGTCGTGCATCTCGCGCACGGCACCGAAGCGCATGTAGTCTGGGATGGCGGCCTTCATCGCGCTTGCGGTCACAACCTCGCCCTGTGAATCAACAGATTCCGTTGACGCGATGCCGGTCACGATGATGGTGCCATCTTCCTGCGGGTCAGCCTTTTGGATCGTCCCGTACAGGCGCTTGAGTGTCATGGTATTTCTCCTAGTCATGCTGCAATGTCGTGTACTTCATCGTCGAATACCGGCACGACGGCACACCGGCAGTTGGGGTGGTTTGGCGGAGCATCAACGCCTGTGGGGAAAGCCTCATTGATGCCGACGGTGCCGGCGTCTTCGCAAATCGCGCACTCATCTGACACCCGGTCATCTTGCGCAGTGAGCCATCGCTTCCCGACAACGCCCGGAACCGAACGATAGGACGCCATGGCCCCGGCAACGTCTGCCGTTGCCATCTCCGTGCGCGATACCATGATTGCCCGCGACTCAGAAAATGCGGCGGATTGCTCAAGCGCGTTTGCAAGCTCTGCCGGGCTTAAGCCCTCACGCAACCCGCGCATCACTTCATCGCGCACCATGTCGCGCGTGGCGTCGGTAATGACCCATCTTGCATTGGGGTTATCGACAAGCACGCCCCCCACAACCTTGCGCCCAACCATCTCCGCGGCGCGCTGCGTTGCCCACTCACGCGCCCGTGTGCGCATGGCTGCGATGACTGCATCATCAAACACCCCAAGCGCCTCTAGCGTCGCGCTGCCGCCGTCAACAGCCATCCCAACCAGGAAAGGCTCCATAAGCTCTGGCAGTGTGTCCACCCATGCATCAAACGTCATTCCTGCCAGCAACACTTCGACGAATGCCATCGATGGCGCTTCATCATCACTTGCTTTGTGGATAGCGATACCAAACCCCGCACGTAATTTTGCGGCCGCATTCTTCGCCTCGGAACGCAGGAATCGCTTAAGTCGCGCCATGAGCTTTGCTCGAAGGAGCTTCACCGATTTACGCTCATGCTGCACAGGCTTGAACCCGCCCTTCAGCAAGTGATGCGCGAAAGGATCGCCACAATCAGATGGCCCCACATCGAAGCGGATCAAGCATCACCCCGCTGTGCCGTTACGGCTTCATTCTGTCCGCCAACGTGGGCATGCACCGTCACACCCTCCACAAACACATCCGGCGCTTTCATCTCCGGCACATTGACGGTGACATGGATAGGCCGATCGCCTTTCTCTGCCACGGCTGAATCATCTGCCGACGCGGTTCCCGCAATTGTCTTCGCTTCGCCGGCTTGTCCGCCAATGACCGGCTCCGCTGGCCTCAAATCTTCCTTCTGTTCGGGCGTCAGCGGCAGACGCCCAAGGTCGGCACGGACTTCATCGGGATGCAGCACCTTTGCGCCAAGATAGATGGCGTTGATCTGCGCTTGCTCTAGTGGGTCGATCGTTTCTTCATTGATCCAATCAAACTCAAGATCGGATAGCCCAAAAAAAGCAGGTGATTGGATGATCGTGTCCATCATCCCTTTGACCCACTTTTGCAGTGGCGCTAATCCCTCCGATAGCGCCTGCTCGCGGTTTGTCTCGGCAGTTGCGCGATTGACCTGCGCAACAAAAGGCGTCACCTCAACCGAGAATGCATAGCACACAACCCGCGCCAACCATTCGTCGAACACGTCTTTGAGCGGCGGTAGTTTTGTTTCATGGAAATTCTTACTGATCTCTCCGGGCACGAACCGGAGTTTTCGGCGCTTTGCTTGATCCCCCTCGAAAAGCGCGTCCCAGTATTCTTGAAACTCACTGATCTGGCGCGTACTCCACTCTGCCGGAACGCCTGCAAGCGCATCGGGAACGCTCCCCACATCGTAGTAATCAAGCATCGCAACCTGCCTGCGCAGGGCGATATTTACCGTCATGATGATTTGCTCAACCGGCGAGTAGCCATACACCTTGTGCGTGCGCGGGTTGCGAGGCTTGTACACAAGTTCATCGCGGGTGTAGTGCACCGCCGAAACGCCCTTTAGCTCTTGCGAATACGCGGGCTCTGGTGGCTGTGGCGAGCGCCCATATGCATCTAGCAATAGCTTGATAGATGCGCCGTCAACGGGCTCAAAGCCATACAAGTCGCCGCCTTTCGTGCGCCGCGCGTACAACGATGGCGCATCAATAACGAGCATGTCTTCCAGAAGCATGCGCAGCCATTCGTCCCATGTATGGATGCGATCTGGCGATGCAAAAAAGCTAATCAGCGCATCGCAACGCGCGTCCTGATCCTTGCTTTTCCCACGCTTGTTAATCGTCCACTCAAGTTTTGCCATCTGATCTTTGCGGGTTTCGATAACCAAGCGCAGCAAGTCATACCCATCCGCAAGCGCCCGCATCTGGCCGAAGCTGATAGCCTCGCCAGCGCGCGGGGAGCTCTGGATGTTGTACCCGGTGGGATAGTCGAACTGCCGCCCTGCCACGCCCTCAGGGGCTTGTTGTGGCGGTGCAGCCATCGGCCCAAACCAATCCGGCCCCTTGCCAGTGAAAGCAAAGCGCAATCCGGCTGCAACTTGCGCAATGATGCCAGCCGGAACCGGTGCCCCCATATTGTTCCGGTTATCCGCCATTTTAGAATTTATCCCCTCTTTCCTTTCGTGCTTGTGTTGCCATGAAGTCGAGCATTGAAGATGGCCCATCGTCCATCAACTCTGTGATTGCCCAAACAAGTGCATCCATGCGGTCTGGCGATTTCTCGCTCACCGCCGGATCGTAATCACAGAGTTGGTCTTCTAACGCGCCAAGTGTGCCGACATGGTGCACACGGCCTTGCTCATATAGCGCTGCAATGGGCTCCGCGCGTGCTGTCTTGCCGCGTGATGCCCGTACAGCGGTATAGCTGATATTTCTATCGATGTTACGCAGGACGGTTTCAACAAGGTCGCCGCCGTTGTTCACTTCGCCGACGATGCGGTCGGCATTGATCTCGTTGTACGCCGCCACCGCGCGCCGCCCCCACTGCTCCGGGGTGTCGCGCAGGCTGCAATCGGCCAGCACATAGAAGTGCGAAACCGAGTCGCCATCCGGAAGGCGTTCCCGCCCGCGCGCGGCGACCACGATGCCAGTCTCGTCACTGTCCGCGTTGCTCGTCACCGCCGGATCGATGGCGACGACGATGCGCTCCAGTTCCACCGGAGCTTTCATCACCCGGTGTTCGTCGATGTTCCCGCGCTGCCACAAGGCGTTCGGGTTGTCATCAAGGATTCGTGCGTATAGCTCCTGCTGGCCTAGCCGCGTCCCCTCATACTTGCGCCGAATGCTTGTGATGAAGGATGCAGCTAGATTTTCTTCGTTTTCAAACGTGCTGCCCGCCGTCACGACGAAGCGAGGATCGCTTACAAGCTGCTTCACCAGCTTTGTGGGCTTTGGCGTTGTTGTAACGACTGCAATCGGATGTGGGCCTAGGCGCAGGCCAAATTCCAGCATGTCCCATGCATCGGGGTACCGCCACGCTGCAAGTTCATCGGCCCATGCAATGTCGTGCTGCGGCCCGCGTAGACGATCTGGTTCATCCGCCGAATAGAGCGTGGCAATTGCTCCGTTCGGCCAGGTGAGCCGGCGCTTTGATGGCTCATAAATTGGACGTGCCCAAGGCGGCGCACAGGCGAGGATGCCGCTCTCGCCCTCGACCATCACATCCCGTGCATCTGCGGCAGTCGGCGCAACAAATGCAGCCCGCCCATATTTTCCGCTCTCAACCTTCGATCTGATCGTTTCAGCACCCACCCGAGTCTTGCCCCAGCCTCGCCCGGCAAGCGCAAGCCACCCCATCTTGGATCGATCCACGATCTCATGTGGCAATCGCTGCGATGGTCGAGCGAACACGCCATCCCAATCATAGGCGAGCGCCAGAATCTCGCGGTCGGAGAAGCCGGCCAGGAGATCGGACACAACTTACTCCTCGGCCGGCTTGTCCTTGTTGCCGGCAAGCCTGCGGGCAAGGCGCAAGCGTGCTGCCTCAAGTGTCGATACTTCCACCGGCCCGCCATCCGGCCCGCTTATCTCAACCTTCTGGCGCTCGCTCCAACCGGCGCGCGCCTTGAGGTAAAAGATCGCCGCCCCTAGGTCATTCCCCTCGGTTGCCCGCGCATACAGTGTCCCCGCCACCGCTGCAATTCCGTGAGCCTCACCCAAATCAAGCTCATCTTGGTAGTACTTTTTTAGCGTGTTGACAGAGCTGATCCCGACGATTTTTTTGATCATCTCATGTGGCACACCCACACGCGCGTAAGCCAGTACGGATGCTCGGGTTTCTGCGGTGGGCACGTGCATGGCGTTATTCACTTACTCCGCACACCTTGCGCGTGCTCGTTATTTCAGATTGCAGCCAAATCACTTGCGCGTCTGCTCTGTCTGCGGCTGCAACAATTCTTGCCGCACTATCTGCCCGTAATCCGGCGGCGTCATCTTGTCCGCCGGCAGTGTCGGCAGCGTCACCNNCTAGCAAGATTGCGCCTCGCATCGTCTGCGGCCTTTGTTGCCTTGTTGTATTTCGCATCAGCCGATTCCCTTTCGCTAACCGCTTGTGCTTCGGCGGCCTTAGCATCTTGCTCTGCCTTTTTCGCTGCGTCCGCAAAGCGAGCGATTACCATCGCGTGGTCGGCGTTGTCTGCCTCGTGCGCCGCGCGCTCGCTGGAGTATGCATAACCAAGCCCAATCAACCCGCACAGCAGCAGCAAGCGCAGAAACGCAAGCATGGGTTAGGCCTTCACAGCGTCCGTGCTGCCCGGCCACCCGAGTTTGTTCCACAGCTTGACGATGCTGTTTACAACGGTGGTCAGCAGCTTGCGCAATGCATCAGCATCACCAGCCTCAATCAAGCCCGTCTCTGTCAGCGTCTCCATGATCGCATCGAGCACGGCTTGGAGCTTGTCTGCACC
>DISA01000088.1:1394-9184 GCA_002421915.1 Gallionellaceae bacterium UBA6222 | reverse complement strand
CACATGCCGACAAGCGCCGCAGTCAGCAGCGGGTCAAGCTCGGCATAGGTGCACAGATAAAACGTAATGATGCCGGCGAAGGCTGATATCACCAGCTCGCCGATCAGCTCAGTGACGTTGAATGCGCGCACTTCCCCGCGCCGATGTTTGCCAATGAAATTTGCGAAGCCGCCCAGCAGCGCGAGGCCAAGCACCCATGCATACGTGAGGATGTCGATAGTGACGGGATCATGCCGTGGGTCATTCATGCGCGCATCACTCGCACAGCCTCAATGACACACGCAAAGAGCCGGCGGAACCAGCCCTTTCCGAACGCCTGCATGTTGCCTGTTGCGACGTATGCCAGCGCGCGGCCTAGTGCAATCTCACGCATCAGCACGGCAGCCGTTGCTTGCCTTGCGGCGGCAATCGTCAACGGCCCGATGACGCCATCCACCTTGACGCCTAGCGCGTCTTGCAGGATGCGTGCAGCCCGCGCAACGCCTTGATTGACTGCACAGTCAAACACCAGCAGCGCGATAGGTGGCGGCAGATCGTCGCCAGAAATGGGCGTCCAGTACCAATCGTAATAAATCTTTGCCGCTTGTCCGCGCTTCAGCGCGCGCACATCGGTAGGCAGCCCGCTTGACGAATGCGTGCGCACGTACTCGGTTAGCGTGCGCTGCGTGATGCCCAAATTCGTTTCGCCGCCCGGGTCTTTGGGATTGTTTGAGTAACCGCCCTCATACCCAAGGACGAACTCCAACGCAGCATCGAAAGACATCACGGCTCCAAGAAAGCGCCCGCGCAACTGACAGGAAGACACGGGCGACCGCGCCAAGCGCAATGGGGGGATTGGCTTGGATCGGGGTTTGAAATTGGGGTGGGCGGAATCGCTGAGCGCGGAATAATCACTGGCGCGCGATTCGACGATGCCGATAGTAGTTGTGAATCTGCGGGGGCTTCAACCCCGCAGCGCGGACACCATGCCTTGCGCAGCCTCCTGCTCGGCATCAGCCACGGTGCGATAGATCCACCCATAGCAGTCCCGCCACGTTTCGCGGTACGTCGATTCATCCACACCGATGGCCCTTGCACGCTTGCGATCTGACACCGGTAATGTCCCGCGTCCGTCACACATGCTGCACTTCACCAGCAATGCGCCAACTATCGCCTGCGCCCTTCCCCCGCATTGCGCGCACAGGTTCGGCATTGCGATCTCTTCGAGCGCCGCCGTCACTAGCGCCGGGAGCCTGTCTGGCAGTGTGGACGGCCAGCAGCGCCGCTTACGTGCCTCTAGCGCCCGTGCTGCCGCATCGATGTTGCGCCGTTGCTCTGGGCTTGTGTGGTGGCCCCAGCCCGCAATAGCGTGCGCAATGCCAAGATCAATGCGCGCCTCTGCCAGCGCTTGCGCCTGCCTGCGCCATTCCTCGCCGACGATGCTCGTTACTTTGCCCAGCAGATCGCGCCGGCTAAGCCTTGCGCCATCCGGCCACCAAAGCGCACAAAAGACCTCACGCCCAAGGCCGGCGGGGACGAACGCCAGCGCTGCGGCGATGTCCTGCGCGGTCAAATCGGGCATTCCCCCACGGCCAACGTCGTAACGCACGGCGGTTGGATTCAAGCGGGCGAGTAGGCGGCGTGGGTCGGTCATGTGAGCCTTTTTAGGGTGTCAAAGCGCGGCTTGCGTTTCGCTTGCTCCATTTCGTGCGCGATTTCTTCGGCCAGCCAATCGGGGTCTGTCTTGCTTGTGATGGTGCAGACAAGCTCAGATATGTCGGTGTTTTCTAGGTAGTCAATCCACACCGAACCTGATCTGTCGATCTGCACACCAACAGCTCTTTTTTTCGGCGCGTATGTCACTGCAAGTTCTGCGATTGCAGTGAACGTGCTTTTGCCAATTTTCCCAACCGCTGCTGGCATGTCCATCACGCCGCATCCTGCGCGTCTGCTGGATAACACTCCACGCGCACAGATGTTTGCCCGCGCTTGCACCGCTCCTGCGCGTAGTCCCATGTCACGCGAGGATCGTTGTCCGCGACCCCTAGGCGGTCTGCGATGCCGTCACGCACCGATTTGAGCGCTGGGCGCAGGTTGTCATCGTCAAGCGTGCCCGCTGACAGGCGCACCAGCAGGATGCGTGCCGGGAGCATGGATGCCCAGCGTGCAGGGGTTAGGAGTCTTGCGGTCGTGCGCTGCTTCTTTCTGCGTGCGGATACGGCGCGCCAGTGCTGGTGGCTGCCGTTCACTGGGTTTGGGGTTGCGATGGGCAGCTCAACGCCATACCCGACACGGTGTAGGCCGAAGACCTGCATCAATGCATCGGCGGTTGCGGTGGGTGTTCGGATCGTTTCGTTCGTCATGTGTGATGTTTCACGGTTGTCCACAAGTCGTAAAAAAAACCGGTTTTTTTTACTGGTTTTTTTTACCGCCGCTGGCCGGGGGCAGTAAAAAAAACCCCCTAAAGGGGTTTTTTATTACTGTCACCCCACGGCAGCCCTGCCCCGCTGGATTTCCGGGGTTTCGTTTGGGGTTTTTTTTACGGTTTTTTTTACTGGTTTTCCGTGAAACATTTTCATTTCACCTCCGCGAAGCGCAGGAATCCGGCCTCGTTTTCGACGATACCGGCGGCGATGATGGCGACCGATTCAGCATGTGCCGCTTGCTTGTAGATTCCGCTGTCGATCATGGCTGCGCGCCAGTGCGCGATGGCCACGCGCCCATCGAGGCTGGCAGCGATGAGCTTGCGCAGCGTGTCGATGGCTTGGGCGCGGTGTTTGCCGCCGCTGGGCCGCCCGCCCTTGTTCTCTGACTCTGTGGTTTCGGACAGGGCGGCGCGCTCACTAAAAGATGCAAGCAGTGTGGCACTTGGGTTTGTGAGCACAAGGCTGGTTTCAGGCTCGCCATCCTCGCCAAGGATGCCTAGCGGCTGCACAGCGGCCTGTAGGAGCATGGCCTTGTGTTCTGCGCCGTCCTTTTGCTTTGGGTTGGTGATTTCAACGGTCATGGGGGCCTGACCCGGCTTGGCGTAGAGCATCACATCCATGCCGCTGGGTAGGCTGCTGTGACCACGTGCGGCCTCGCCCACCTTGCCGGTGTGGTGGACGGCCAAAACGGCTGCGCCAAACTCCACGCGTAGGCGTTTCATTGCAGCGATGACCTGGCCCATGTCCTTGCCGCTGTTTTCGTCACCGCCGTCGAGTGCGGTGAATAGTGTATCGATGATGATGATCCCGGCTTGTCCGCGTTCGGTTTCGATCATGCGGATGGCATCCACCAGCGCGCCTAGCTGTGCAGCATCTTGGATGCGCGGGATCTGCCGGAAAGCAAACTCGGGTGGCGCTGGCATGTTGTTGGCAATGCACCACGCGGCAACGCGCTTGGCAAAGCCTTGCTCGCCTTCGCCCGCAAGGTAGTACACCGTGCGCCGTTTTGTCTCGATGCCTTGCCACCGAATTCCGTGCGCGATGGACAGCGCCATATCCAGCGCGATAAACGATTTCATGGTGCCGCTGGGGCCATACATCACAGCGGTGCAGTCCTCTGGGATGAGTTTGCGCACCAGCCAGCGTGTCGGGCCCAGGTTTGCGGTGAGGTCAGGCGCAAACCGGAATCCCCAATAGGGGTCATCTGATTTCGGCACCAGCACGGGCGCACGGGTCGGTAGAGAAACATTGCTGAGTGGGTTGACCCAGCCCGCCCGCTGTGCATCTGCAAAGATGGCTTGATACCCTGTGCGATCAGCGCTGAGGCTATCCCATACCCGCGCAGCGTCGGCGGGGTCGTACTTGTCTGAGGTCTGGCTCCACTCAATCCACAGTGCGCGCCCAGGCTCACCCAAGCGCTTGAGCCGCTGGCCGTTGGCGACCCACAAGTCACGATCATCTGCGCGTTTTGCGGCCAATGCGCTGCGCAATTCGGCGAGTACGGTGGGCGGGACAAGATCAACGATTTCCGCCGCCGCTGGCGCGGTATTGCGCCGATGCACGGGGGCTAGGACACGCTCCACAAAATCCGCCAAGCATACGGGCTCATGGAGTCCGGCTTCTTCGGCAGTGACGGTGAAATAGCGGCCTGCGCTGTAGGCCTCGATGCCAGACCCGTTAGCCCCCAGGGTCTGGAATGGCCTGCCGTACCCGATGGCATGCATGCCTTTGCCGCTGGGGCTTACCTCAGTGTAGCCCGGCATATCATCGGCAAAGATGCGCAGTGCTGGCGTGTCTGGCAGGTTGTCCAGGTCAATGCCCTGCCACGCATTGCCTGTGCCATCGGGGCCAAGGGCAAAGCCTAGGCCGGTGTAGCTGCCGTTGGCGAGCGCTGCAAGCGCGTCATCAAGGCTGGCCAGCTTGTCGGTGTCTGACTCGGTGTCCAGCACACCATTGCGCGGCGTGCCGCTGGCGTAGTACGGGACCTTGCGTGGTTTTTTGCCCATCACGCTGCTTGGGATGGATCGCCAGACAAGCCAGCGTTTTGCATCCCGCATGGCGGTTGGCAGAGGCGCGAAGTCTTCGGCGGCTGCGGTCATGATGGCGCTCACCGCGCCCCCCTGTTGCTTGCTGTTTCGGCCAGTTGCTGGCGCACGCCGAAGTGGATGGGGTGCAGGTCATCGGTCATCTATGCGGCCTCTTTGGAGGCCTCCGGCGCTTGGCCGAAGATGTCAGGGCGGAGGCCGTGGCGAGAGACGCCGGTCAGCCCTTCGATTCGCAGCGCGAGCCTGGGGGGCACGGGGCGAACGCTACTGCGCCACTGGCTTACAGTGGGAGGCTTGACGCCCAGCTTGTCGGCCAAGGCACTGACACCGCCTGCGGCCTCGATTGCATGCTCGATATGTCTCATATTGAGCAGTCTAGGCAATGCCTATGTGCAATGTCAAGGCATTGCCTATACCGCCTGTCGGCGAGGCAGTATTAGGCAATGCTTACAGGCCCAGCCCTCGGAAAGGCAATTGAAGACGCGATTCGCATGAAAGGCGTGACGCAGAGCGAAGTCGCGCGCCATTTCGCCCNNCCCTACGAAAGCCCGCCTCGGTGGGTTTTTTTGTGACTGTGGATAACTACCGTTCGTCGGCGCAATGAATTATCTAGGCATTGCCTATTGACATCGATCTAGGCATTGCCTATGATTCCCCCATCGCCCCACGCACCCGGCACCCGCCGGCAGGGGCTAGGAGATGGGGATGAGCGACACCGCCGACCGCATGAACGCCCTGTGCCGGATGACGCCAGAGGCGCGGCACGCTGAAATTATCCGCAGCGCCTTTGGCGGCCTGTTTGGTCAGCCGGTGGATCTACACGCAGAGCGTGTGCGCCGCGAACGTGCGGCCAGCGAAGCGCGCTACAGCGCTCGCCACCAACCTACCCCGCCGGAGGCCGCATGAACCGCGCAGACGCTGGTGGTATCGCCGGGTTTTGCTTCCTCGCCTGCATCGTGATGGTGATTGTGGCCGGGTTCAACCAATGGGCACCCGTACTGCGCCAGTGGATCTTGTGGGCACTGACCCCGCAATTTGTGGTTGGCGTTGCGCTCACCACCGTGTGCTTTTTCACCGCCGCCGTAATTTTTGCTTGGGAGTCTCGGGAATGAACCTAACCCACCTGAGCATGTGCAACTGCACACACGCAGTCCCCACACCGCTCACGAATGACCAACGCATGCAGGCCTTGCGCGCATGCCTGCCGGTGCAATTTGCCAATGCGTTTTTTACTGACCTACTGCGCGCTGTCGATTACTACAAAGACCAACAGCCATCTGCACTAGACACCTACGACCCGGAGTAAACCATGAATCCAACAATTGACGAACTTGCATTTGAACTTGAAGCCGCAAAGGCCAAAGAGGCCAGCGCAAACGCCGCGCGCATTGGTGTGGAGCAGCGTCTTATCGAGCTGCTAGGCGCAAAAGAGGAAGGCGCAGAGACGCATCGCGGTGACCAATACAAGGTCACCATTACAGGCGTGATGAATCGCCGCTTCGATGCTGAGGCCTTGGCCGGTGTGGCCGTGCAGTTGTCACCCGAATTGATGGGGCACTGCGTGCGGTACAAGCCGGAGCCGATCAACGAGGGTATCCGCTATCTGCGCAACAACGAACCGGAGGCTTACGCAGTGCTGGCCACAGCGCTGAAAGTCACCCCCGGCAAGGCGCAAGTGCGCATCGAGCGCGCCGCCGCGCAGCGCGAAGCGGCGTAGAGCGCAGGGGAACGAGGATGCCCGCAGCGCTCAACATCGCAGGCCGTAAGTTCGGTCGCCTGACTGCTGTCGCTCGCGTCGGCAGCGACAACCACGGGAAGGCTACATGGGCGTTCCGTTGTGACTGCGGCAATGCGCCAACACTTACCGCGTCCACCGCGGTTAGCGGTAAGACCCAATCTTGCGGCTGCCTGCTGCGCGAGACATCGCCGGTCAATGGCCGTATCGGAGCGGGCAAGGTAGCCATGGCTAAGACTAGGCACGGGCACAGCCGCGCGAAAAACACGGACTACATGCCAGAGTACGGGGTCTGGAAGGGCATTCGCCAGCGGTGCAACAACCCGAACAACCAGGACTACCACGCTTACGGCGGGCGCGGCATCACCGTGTGCGCTCGCTGGGATTCGTTCGGCGACTTCATGGCAGACATGGGGCCACGCCCGAGTGAAGCCCACAGCATCGACAGGATCGACCCGAACGGCAACTACGAGCCCGGCAATTGCCGCTGGGCTGACCACTTCGAGCAAGCCAACAACCGGCGCAAGCGCGGTACTGGCGAATACGCAGCAAAAAAGGAGAACACCTGATGTCCAGCATCCTCGCCAAATTCTCACGCGGCAAGCGAATCCGCGCCCCTAAGGTCGTCATCTACGGTGGCCCGAAAATCGGCAAGAGCACGTTGCTTTCGCAAATCCCAGATGCAGTCGTCATCGACATCGAGAATGGCCTCGATGCGCTGGATGTCGGCAGGATTCCGGCGGCGTCCTATGCAGAGGTGATGTCGATCCTGTCGGCGCTGGCAACCGAGGAACATGACCACCAGGCGGTCGCCGTCGATTCGCTCGACTGGATGGAGCCGCTGTTGTGGGATCACGTTTGCAAGCAGCACAACGTCGTGAGCATCGAGTTGGTCGGCGGAGGCTACGGCAAGGGCTATCTGGAAGCCGCGAAGCTATGGGCTGATTTCTTCCAGGCTCTCGACTACCTGCGCAACGAGCGCGGCATGGCGGTTGTCCTGATCGCGCACGACACCGTGAACAAGATGCAGCCACCGGACGGCGAGCCCTACAACTACGCCGAGCTGAAGCTCCACCAACGCGCTGCGGCCCTTGTCAAGGAGTGGGCCGACTGCATCGGCTACGCCACCGAGAAAACCTACACCAAGAAAGACGACATGGGCTTCAACAAGAAGCACGTCCGCGCCATTGGCTCCAACAGCCGGGTGCTGGTCGTCGGCAAGAACCCCGCATACGTGAGCGGAAACCGCTACGGGATGCAGGACGAAGTTCCGCTCGACTGGAACGCCTTCATCACTTCAATGTCGGCAGCGGTCGCCTGATCCACCCACCTCCGCCCCACCCACCACCCTCAACCAGAGCACACACACATGGCCAATATCACCGGACTCTATAACCCCGAAGCCGAAGCCCAGCAAGACAACAGCCCGCTGCCCACCGGAGAATACACCGTGCAGATTGTTGACAGCGATCTGAAGCCTACCAAGAACAACGCTGGGCATTATCTGGAACTCACGTTCGAGGTGCTCGACGGGCCGCAAAAGGGCCGCAAGCATTGGGAGCGGTTGAACCTGGACAACCCCAACGCGCAGGCTGTGGAAATCGC
>DISA01000088.1:0-1330 GCA_002421915.1 Gallionellaceae bacterium UBA6222 | reverse complement strand
GGCTTGGGAAACGTCCAAGCGCCGCCAGCCCCGGCGGAAGCTTCACCGACGCCGGCATCCCCTTCTAACCCGCCGTGGTCAAAGCGCACCGCGTAAGCAAGCTAGCGAGCTGCGCGCTACCCCAGAGTCAAACGCCATGCCGGTGGCGACGCAGTACCGGCACACATCTACCAGGCCGCCCGCGCGGCCATGACACAGACGAGTGCACCCATGCCGACACTTCCTACACCACAGCCGACCGACCCAACACTAGACGCTATCCATGCGGCCATGGAAGCGGCCAACAAGGCGGAGCGCCCGCGTCCGTACTTGGGCATGTCGAGCATTGGGGAGGATTGCGAGCGGCGGTTGTGGTACGGCTTTCGGTGGTGCTTTCCACCCGGTGCCGGGTTTGATGCCAAGGGGCTATCAAACGTTCAGGACGGCCACCGGAGTGAGGATGTCATGGCTGCGCGGCTTCGGATGGTGAAAGGCGTAGAGCTGCTTACGGTTGACCCCGCCACCCAGCGGCAGTTTGGGTTTTCAGACATTGCCGGCCACTTCCGTGGGCACGCAGATGGCTTTGTGCGCGGGCTGCTGCAAGCGCCGAAAACATGGCACGTGTGGGAGCACAAAGCGAGCGAAAAAGGCCCGGCAGAGCTGGCAAAACACAAGACGCAGGGTGAAAAAGCCGCGCTGGAAAAGTGGAACAGCACGTACTACGCGCAAGCGGTGCTGTACATGCACTACGGTGAAATGTCACGGCACTACCTGACATGCTCAAGCCCAGGCGCACGCCTGCCCGTCACCAGCGTGCGCACGGATGCATCCCCACAGGCCGCGCAGCGGTTGATTGGAAAAGCAGAGCGCATCATCTACGCGCCTGAGCCGCTGCCACGTATCAGTGACGATGCCGCATTCTACAAGTGTAAGTTTTGCCCAGCCGCTAAGATTTGCCATACCGCAGCACTGCCTGCTGTGTCGTGCCGCACCTGCGTGCACGCATCGCCAGCCAAGGATGGGGACGGCGCGTGGACATGCGCGCTTAACCCAGATGCGGGTGCAATCCCTGTGGACTTCCAGCACACGGGGTGCGAGCGCCATCTATACATCCCGGCCCTGCTATCCCGCTGGGGTGAAGCGGTGGATGCAAGCGAGGTAGATAACTGGATCGAATACCGCGCACCCGATGGGTTCGTTTTCCGAAACGGTGCATGGGGGGTGCATAGCTTCACGTCCAAAGAGCTAGAGGGGTTCACCCCCGCCCTGATCCGTGACCCTGAGTTTATGGGCATCCGTGAGCGCTACGCTGCCGTCGGCACAAGCGAGCCTTTCGAGGCTGCGGCATGAT
>DISA01000028.1 GCA_002421915.1 Gallionellaceae bacterium UBA6222 | reverse complement strand
CCGCTGGGCACGCGCCGCGAGATCAAGAACCTGAACTCGTTCAAGTTCATGCAGCAGGCCATCGACTACGAAGTGCAATGGCAGATCGACACGATCGAGAACGGCGGCACCGTGCAGCAGGCGACCATTCTGTTCGACCCGGACAGCGGCGAGACGCGCGCCATGCGCAGCAAGGAAGACGCGCACGACTACCGCTACTTCCCCGATCCCGACCTGTTGCCGCTGGATATCTCGCCCGAGTGGATAGAACAGATGCGCGCCACGCTGCCGGAATTGCCGCACAGCAAGCAGGCGCGTTACATCAACGAACTCGGCCTTTCCGCTTACGATGCCAGCCTCCTCACCGCATCGCGCGAAATGGCGGACTTCTTTGAGGCAGCACTCACTGCCCTCTCCCCCAGCCCCTCCCCCGCAAACAGGGGGGGGGAGTTTCAGGCAAAGCTGTGCACCAACTGGATCATCGGCGAGGTGAGCGCCCAGCTCAACCGCGACGGCCTCGACATTGCACAATGCCCGCTCACGCCGCAACAATTCGGCACCATGTTGCAACGCATCGCCGATGGCACCATCTCCAACTCCGGCGCGAAAGAAGTGTTCCGCACGCTGTGGGCGGAAGGCGGCGAAGCGGACGCAATCATCGAAGCCAAAGGGTTGAAGCAGGTTTCCGACAGCGGTGCGATCGAAGCGTTGGTGGACGGGATCATTGACGCCAATGCGGACAAGGTGGCGGAGTATCGCGCCGGCCGCGACAAGTTATTCGGTTTCTTCGTCGGCCTCGCGATGAAGGCGAGCAATGGCAAGGCGAATCCGGCGCAACTTAACGAGATTCTTAAACAGAAGCTCGCGGGCTGACCGGCACCTCTTCATTTTTTCCAGCGAATTCCCGGTTACCCGCCCGATTAAGAATCAGGGAGGGGCGTCAATTCAGGCCGAGCAACTCCACATCAAATACCAGTGTCGCATTCGGCGGTATCACGCCGCCCGCACCGCGCGCGCCGTAGCCCATGCCGGGTGGAATAATCAAAGTGCGCTGGCCGCCGATCTTCATGCCCGCCACACCCTCGTCCCAACCCTTGATGACGCGACCCGCGCCAAGCGGAAAGTCAAAAGGCTCGTTGCGGTCACGCGAACTGTCGAACTTTGTGCCTTTATTGTCAGCCGCGGCCTCGTCATACAACCACCCGGTGTAATGCACAGTCACATGTTGGCCGGCAACAGCCGCCGCGCCTTCGCCTGTTTTGATGTCATTCTTGATGAGTTCAGTCACTTTGCTTGTCTCCATGGGTGGTAATCCCTGCTTGATGCAGGCGGTGGTTAAAAAAATGCTGGCGGATAAGAGTAAAGCCAGCGGCAAGAAGGTGATGCGGTTCATTTTCATAATTTAATTTATCCCAATCCAATCAGCGACAGAGTGTTCCTTCAATAACCCAAAACCGGCGCCAGCCACCGTTCCGCCTCTTCCAACGACCAGCCCTTGCGCTGCGCGTAATCCGCAACCTGATCCCGGTCTATTTTCCCGGTGGCGAAGTATTGCGCCTGCGGGTGTGAGAAATGAAAGCCACTCACGGCGGCGGTGGGCAGCATGGCAAAACTTTCGGTGATGGTGATGCCCGCATTCTTCGGTGCTTGCAGCAGCTCGAACAGCGGGCCTTTTTCGCTGTGCTCGGGGCAGGCGGGATAGCCGGGGGCGGGGCGGATACCACGATACTTTTCGGCGATCATCGCGTCGTTGTCCAGCACCTCGTCTGCCGCGTAACCCCAAAATTCGCGGCGCACGCGCAGGTGCAGATGCTCGGCAAATGCCTCGGCGAGGCGGTCGGCCAGCGATTTGAGCAGGATGGCGCTGTAGTCATCGTTATGCTTCTCAAACTCCTCGATACGCGCATCGATGCCGATGCCGGTAGTAACCGCAAAACCTCCGATGTAGTCCTTGACCCTGGTTTCTTTGGGCGCGATGAAATCGGCCAGACAGTAGTTCGGGATGTCGGCGGGTTTCCTTGATTGCTGGCGCAGGTTGTGCCAGGTCATCGCCACTTTCGAGCGCGTTTCATCGGTATAGATTTCAATGTCGTCGCTGTTCACCGTATTGGCCGGGAACAAGCCGAACACGGCATTCGCTGTGAGCCATTTTTCATTGATGATCTTCTTCAGCATCGTCTGCGCGTCGGCGAACAGTTTGCGTGCTTCCTCACCCACCACTTCGTCATGCAGAATTTTCGGATAACGCCCGGCCAGTTCCCATGCATTGAAGAAGGGTGACCAGTCGATGAATTCGACGAGTGCGGCCAGCGGGTAATTTTCCAGTTTGTACACGCCAAGCAGTCTGGGTTTGGGCGGCATGTATTGCTGCCAGTCCGTCTTTAACCCATGCGCCCGCGCTTCATCCAGCGTGACATACACGGCTCTGGTCTTTTTGCTTTCATGATTTTCGCGTGCTGCCGCATATTCGGCTTTGATCCCCGCGACGTAATCTTCGCGCAGCGTGTCGGAAAGCAAATTGCTGCACACACCCACCGCGCGCGAGGCATCGACAACGTACACCGTAACGCCGCTCTTATAGTTCGGCTCTATCTTCACGGCGGAATGAACACGTGAAGTCGTCGCGCCACCGATCAACAGCGGTATTTTGAATCCTTGTCGTTCCATCTCTTTCGCCACGTGCGCCATCTCTTCCAGCGAAGGCGTGATGAGGCCGGAAAGGCCGATGATGTCGGCCTTGTGTTCGCGCGCGGTGTCAAGAATCTGCTGGCACGGCACCATCACGCCCATGTTCACCACTTCGAAGTTGTTGCACTGCAACACCACGGTAACGATGTTCTTGCCAATGTCATGCACGTCGCCCTTCACCGTGGCCATCACGATCTTGCCCTTGGTGCTGGTGTCGCCGGAGCGCAGTTTTTCGGCTTCGATGTAGGGGATGAGATGCGCCACGGCCTGCTTCATTACACGCGCCGATTTCACCACTTGCGGCAGGAACATTTTGCCCGCGCCGAACAGGTCGCCAACCACGTTCATGCCTGTCATCAGCGGGCCTTCGATCACTTCGACCGGGAACCTGGCTTGCTGGCGCGCTTCCTCGGTGTCTTCCACGATGTAGGTGGTGATGCCGCGCACCAGCGCGTGGGTGAGGCGTTCCTGCACCGTGCCTTTGCGCCATTCCAGATCTTCGACTTGTTCCTTGCCGCCGCCTTTGATGGACTCCGCCATCTTGACCAGTTTCTCGCCCGCATCGGGGTGGCGATTTAACACCACTTCTTCCACCGCGTCGCGCAGGTCTTTCGGAATCTCTTCGTACACGCCGAGCTGGCCGGCGTTGACGATGCCCATGTTCATACCAGCCTTGATGGCGTGATACAGAAACACGGTGTGGATCGCTTCGCGCACCGGCTCGTTGCCGCGGAAGCTGAACGACACGTTGGACACGCCGCCGCTCACCTTGGCGTAGGGCAGGTTCTTTCTGATCCACGCGGTCGCGTTGATGAAGTCCACCGCGTAGTTGTTGTGTTCCTCGATGCCGGTGGCAATCGCGAAGATGTTTGGGTCGAAGATGATGTCTTCGGGCGGGAAGCCGACCTTATCCACCAAAATATCGTAGCTGCGTTTGCAGATGTCTATCTTTCGCTGGTAGGTGTCGGCCTGCCCGGCTTCATCGAAGGCCATCACCACGGCTGCCGCGCCGTATTTGCGCACCAGCGCGGCGTACTTGATAAAGTTATCCTCGCCTTCCTTGAGCGAGATGGAGTTGACGATGGACTTGCCCTGTACACATTTCAGTCCTGCCTCGATGATGCTCCACTTGGAGGAGTCGATCATCAGCGGCACTTTGGAGATGTCCGGTTCGGAGGCGATCAGGTTGAGGAACTTCACCATTGCGGCTTCGCCGTCCAGCATCGCCTCGTCCATGTTCACGTCGATCACCTGCGCGCCGGTTTCTACCTGCTGCTTGGCGACTTCCAAGGCTTCGTCGTATTGGCCTTCGAGAATGAGGCGTTTAAACCGGGCCGAGCCGGTCACGTTGCAACGCTCACCGACATTGACGAACAACGACTCATCACTGATATTGAACGGCTCCAATCCGGACAGCCTGCAGGCCACAGAAAGCGCTGGAATCTTGCGCGGCGCGGCATCTTTGACCACATCGGCAATCGCCTTGATGAAGGCGGGCGAGGTACCGCAGCAACCGCCAACAATGTTGAGCAAGCCGCTTTGCGCCCATTCCCTGATATGGCCGGACATGTTCTCCGGCGTGTCGTCATAGCCTGTTTCTGCCAATGGATTGGGCAGACCCGCATTGGGATGCGCGCTCACGTAGCAGTTGGCAACGCGCGACATTTCCTCCACGTACTGGCGTAACTCTGCCGCGCCGAGCGCGCAGTTGAGGCCGATGGAAAGCGGATTGGCATGCGCCAGCGAATTGTAGAATGCCTCGGTCACTTGGCCGGTCAAGGTGCGGCCGGACGCATCGGTGATCGTGCCGGAAATCATGATGGGTAGCGAGGTGGCGCGTGCAGCAAACACCGACTTCACTGCAAAAATCGCTGCCTTGGCATTCAGCGTGTCGAAGATGGTTTCGATCAAAATCAAATCCGCGCCGCCGTCCATCAGGCCGCGCGTGGCTTCGGCATAATCTGCCACCAGCTGGTTGAAGCTGATGTTGCGTGCTGCCGGGTCGTTGACGTCGGGTGAGATGGTGGCGGTCTTGTCGGTGGGGCCGAGCACGCCCGCGACGAAACGCGGTTTGTCGGTGCTCGCATATTGATCGCAAGCTTCGCGCGCGATGCGCGCGCCCGCCACATTCAACTCGTAGTTAAGTTCAGACATTCCATAGGCGTTCAGTGTGGTGGCATTGGCACCGAAGGTATTGGTCTCAATGATGTCCGCGCCCGCCTCCAGATATTCGCAATGGATAGCCTTGATGACTTCGGGTTTGGTCAGCACCAGCAAGTCGTTGTTGCCCTTGAGGTCGCGGTGCCAGTCGGCAAATCGTTCGCCGCGATAATCTGCCTCGCCCAGCTTGTAGCGCTGGATCATGGTGCCCATTGCGCCGTCGAGAATCAGGATGCGCTGTTGCAGAAGTTGTTCGATGCGGTGGGGCATTTTGTTCATGGTTTTAATATCAGATGCCGGTGAAAAGCAAATCAAGTGCCGCGATGATTTCATCACGCTTGTGCTTCAATGAAGTGGCTTTTGCGCCAAAGGTGCGTAGCGGCAAACCAGCCAGCTCGCCCGTTGACATGACCACTGCGACGCCCTTGATTTTGAATTGCGGGCAGAAATATTTGGCCGCCCCGCTCATGTCTTCAGCCAACACCAGCGGAACAACCACGCGTGTTGCCAAGGCATCCAGCAAATCGGCCTGCACGTCCAGCAGATAGGGAATGCTGTCGCGTGTGGCGTGATTGAGATTCTCATACACATCAAACTGCGCCATCAGAATCTCCGCAAGCCGTCGCTGAAAACGCCTTCTTTTTCGATGCGCTTGTTGTATGCCGCGATGAACTCGGCGTTCTCGGCCAGCCATTGCTGTTGCTTCGCCTCGCGCACCAGATTAGCCAGATAATCTTCGACTGTTTGCGAAAGGTTGATGTGCAGCTCCTTGGCCTGGCGCAACAAGTCGGAATTGATGCTGAGGTTGGTGGCCTTCTTGGGTGCGCTGGTATCGAAGTGCAGGGTTGACATGGCTACCTCCATGAATGATGCGCAGATTATATGCGCATTGCATCGTGCACTCAATTTGTTGTTGCCGGCATGAAGACAGCGGATGAGTGCGGTACACTTCCGCGCGCAGGGCCATCAGGCAGTTTTTTGACAACAAACTGGGAGGAGAAGCAACATGCCACAAACCAAGTTTTTGCTGGACGAGTCGGACATTCCGACACATTGGTACAACGTCGTCGCCGACATGCCCAACCCGCCGACACCGCCATTGGGGCCGAACGGCCAACCCATAGGCCCGGAAGCACTGGCAGCGATCTTCCCAATGGCACTGATCGAACAGGAGGTCTCGGCACAACGATGGATCGAGATTCCCGAACCTGTGCGTGAAGCCCTGCGACTTTACCGTCCTTCACCGCTGATGCGCGCCCACCGTCTGGAGGCCGCGCTCGGTACTCCCGCCAAGATCTATTACAAATACGAAGGGGTCTCACCCGCCGGTTCGCACAAAGTCAATACTGCCATCCCGCAGGCGTATTACAACCAGCAGGCCGGTATCAAACGCATTGCCACCGAGACCGGCGCGGGGCAGTGGGGCTCATCCATCGCTCTGGCCGGGCAAATGTTCGGCATCGAGGTGCGCATCTTCATGGTGCGCGTGAGTTATGACCAGAAGCCCTTCCGCCGTTCAATGATGCAGACGTGGGGCGGACAGGTGTTCGCCAGTCCCAGCATGGAGACACAGACCGGACGCAATGCGCTGGCAAAAGACCCGAACAATCCAGGCTCGCTCGGCTTGGCGATCTCCGAGGCCGTGGAAGAAGCGGCCTCGCGCCCGGACACCAACTATGCGCTGGGTTCGGTGCTCAACCATGTGCTGCTACACCAGACCATCATCGGACTTGAAGCAAAGAAACAGTTCGAGAAGGCGGGCGACTATCCGGACATGGTGTTTGCACCGTGCGGTGGCGGTTCCAACTTCGGCGGTGTTGCTTTCCCGTTCTTTGCAGACAAGGCGGCTGGCAGGAACATCCGTCTGGTCGCAGTCGAACCGGCCTCCTGTCCGACCCTGACCAAGGGCACTTACGCTTATGACTTCGGCGATACGGCCGGATTCACCCCGCTGATGAAGATGTACACCCTGGGCCACGATTTCATGCCACCCAGCATCCACGCCGGCGGCTTGCGCTATCACGGTGATTCGCCGCTGGTGTCGCAGCTTTATCACGAGAAACTCATCGAAGCCGTCGCGGTACCGCAACTCGCCACGTTCGAAGCGGGTGTGCAGTTTGCGCGCGCCGAAGGCATCATCCCGGCACCGGAATCCAACCATGCCATCCGCGCCTGCATCGACGAAGCACTGCGCTGCAAGGAGAGCGGCGAAGCCAAGACCCTGTTCTTCAACCTGTCCGGCCACGGCCATTTCGACATGGCCGCTTACGACAAATATTTCGCTGGACAACTGGACGACCACAGCTATCCGGAAGAGCTGCTGCGCGCATCGCTGGCCAATCTGCCGAAGGTGGGCTGAGAAAATAAAGGGCAGCCAGACGGCTGCCCTTGTTCAAACCAGTACCCCCTTTTTAATTCGCTGTTCCCGCTGTTGAGGTTGGCGAGTTTGGTCTTGTCGCCCGGATAGTCGTAGTGCAGGCGGTCGCGAAACAGCGCGACGACGCGGGCCTGGGTCGTCTTCTCAATTTACCCTACGCTGGACAATTGCATGAGCGAGCTTTCCTGTTGTTATTTGAACAGCTTCAAATAGGCATCGAACACGTACATCTTGCCGCGCTTGGCCCCGGTCATTTCCTTCAATATCCCGAACTGCTCAAGATCGGCGATCAGCTTGTACGCCGAAGCGGGCGAAACCCCCACCACCTCGCCCGCCTTGGCCGCATCGATGACAGGGCGCTGGTACAGATAATACATCAGCTTCTGCGCATTGGCCGTACGGCTGCCCAGCGCCTGCAACTGCGTCTCGGCCTGCTTCTGCAATTTAAGGATGTTGTCAAAGGTGGCGGTGCTGCTCTTCGCGGTTTCTATCACGCCCACCAGGAAAAACCGGAACCATTGCGCCAGGTCGTTCTTCTCGCGCACCCGCATCAGGTTGTCGTAATAAAGCTGCCGGTTGCGCTCGAAGAAATCGGACAAGTAAAGCACCGGCTGCTTCAGGATGCCCAGGCTCACCAGATACAGCGTAATCAGCAAACGCCCCACCCGGCCGTTGCCGTCGAGGAATGGGTGGCAGCGGTGGAATTGCGTGCGCCTCTTCGACACTTCTTCGACAATCTCCTCCTCAATCTCCGCCAGTTCATCCAGCAGGTTTGCGTCTGAATGACTGAAAACCCATGCCGCCAACACCGGATAGCGCCGTAAGGCGTCAATAAGTGAAGCGCATTGTGCCGGATGAACAGATACATACGGCGCAATGCCCGTTGGTTATTTCGCAGGCTCTGGAATACCCAGTTTCTGAATCGCACGATCCAGCACAAGAATCACTTTGCAACACTCGGTAACAGCATTCGCAAGCAAGAATTTCTTGGTCAGAACAGCAAAGCACTATCAGTAATCCCACTCCTCATGCCCCAGCGGCATCTGGTTCAACATATCCCGATACTGCCGCCACAGCGGAATGTGTTTCTCCATCAGCTCTGTGAAACGCTCGTTGTGATGCCGCTCCCGCAGATGCACCAGTTCATGCACCACGATGTATTCCAGGCATTGCACCGGCTTCTTGGCCAACTCCAGATTGAACCAGACTCGGCGGGCGGCAGCGTTGCAGCTACCCCACTTGGTCTTCATTTTCTTGATGCCCCAGTCAGCAACCTGCACGCCCAGGATAGGTTGCCACTTCTCCAGCATGGACGGAATCAGCATCTTGAGCTGCTCGCGATGCCAGCGCAGCAAGATAGCCTCCCGCTGCTCGATGGTAGTACCGGGGCGAATGAATAGATCGAGAGAGGCGATGCCACGGATAGCCACCCTGGGCGGTGCGCTGTGTTCATGCACACGCAGGCGATAGCGACGACCGAGAAAATAGTGACTCTCGCCATTCACCATCTCGCGCTGCGACTGGCGCGGCTGCTCCGCGAACTTGGCCTTCTGCCGTTTGATCCAGCCCAGCTTGTCGATCACCGCCAGGCGCACAGCCTCATCGCTGACCACCAAGGGTGCTGCGATCCGCACACGGCCATGGGGTGGATAGACCCCCAGGTGCAGGTTCTTGATGTCCTTGCGCACCACCTCGACCTTGAGGCCGCCGACGTTGATGTGGCGAGCATCAGTAATCATTCTGATTCATTGCCAGTTCGAGTATGCGATCAGTTTCTTTTTCCAAATCCAGCGGTGCGGGCCTGACAACCGCGCCACTTTCCTGCACGGCCAAGCCCCGATCAGCGGGGATCGCCGTCGCCAAAACATGCCTGATCGCAATGCGCACACGTTGCGTCTTGATCGCATTGCTGCGCCAGCCGTTTTGCCTACTGTCGTGCACAGCCTTGTCCACGCTCAGGGCCAGCCCTTCATTCTTGCCCAGGTTGTTGTAAAGCGCCCGCTGCGCCGCTGACTTCACGCTTGGCGGAAAAACGCCGCCCGGCTTGGTCGCCTCTTTGGTCAGCGCGGTGATTTTGTCGAGATATTCCTTGTAGCTCACCACCCCCTTGCGCCGCTGTTCTATCAGCGCATCCAGCAGCTTGGACATCTTCTCGTAATAGGCGGGATCGACCGGCGACTCGTTGATGATGAGCTTGCGGACGTTGTTCGCGATGGTCTCGGCGACTGCCTCCTCGCTCTTCCTGATACCCTTGGGCAGCGCATTCACCGCATCCGGGCCGCGCTCGACAATCAACTGGATCAGGCTCATGTCATCGAAAGCGGAAATCTTCTCGCTCTCCTCGGCGCGGATATAAGTGTCGATCAGGTGGCGCATGGCAGGCTCGTAGGCCTTGAGGTCGATGTAGTCGCCGCTGGCGAGCCGCACCTCGTCGCGCACCTTGGTGTAGTGATCCACCTCGGCCTTGATCTTCTCGATCTCGTCGGGCTTGTATTTCGCCTCGGCCAGTTCGCTGGCGATGCCGGCATAGGCGCGCAACAGCGCGGCGGTGAATTTGTAGAGCTTCAATCGCTTGGGCTCGTTGTCCTTGAGTTGCTCGGCGTTGCCGGAATCCATGGCGCAGAAGTAGTGCAAATAGGCCGCCGAATCCCTCGGCAAGTCCACCGTCTCGCACAGCGCCTTGATCGCCTCGCGCGCTTCCTCCAGATCTTCCCGCGCCTTGTCCAGCCGGCTCTCCAGCAGACCGGCCACATCTTCCTTGTCGTAGCCATCCAGCGCACCGCTGGTGTAATCCTCCACCGCGCCTTCCAGGCTCTTGAACAAATCCTTGTAGTCGATGATGTAGCCGTATTCCTTGTCGTCGCCATCCAGCCGGTTGACGCGGCAGATCGCCTGGAACAAGCCGTGGTCGCGCATCTGCTTGTCGATGTAGAGATAGGTGGCCGATGGCGCATCGAAGCCGGTGAGCAGCTTGTCCACCACGATCAGCAGCTTCATCTGTCCCGGCTCGTCGATGAATTTCTTTTTCACCGCCAGATCGAACTTCTCGGCCTTGTTGATCGCAGTCTCGGACGGCTCATTGAACCAGTCGGCCAGCATCTGGCGATAAACGCCATACTTGAAAAGATTGTCCGTGTCCCCCTCGCCGGTCGTCTCGCCCTTGGCATCCGCCACGCTCGGCGCATAACTGGTGACAATCGCGCACTTGCCTTTCAACTCCCCCTTGGCGAACAGCTCATAGAACTTGCACGCCTCGTAGATGCTGCCCGCCACCAGCATCGCATTGCCGTGGCCGTCCATCAGGCGCGGCTTGGTACTCATGTCCATCAGGATGTCGGCAACGATCTTCTCCAGTCTGTCCTGACTGGAAAGCACCCGCTGCATCGTGCCCCACTTCTGCTTGAGTTGCGCGCGCGCCAGATCGTTCAGCCCCTTGGTCTTGACCTCAAACCACTGGTCTATCTTGTCCTTGTTGGTCAGCGTCTGGTCGATGTCGCGCGCCTCGTAGCGCAAATCCAGCACCACGCCCTCGCGCACCGCCTGATCGAATTTGTAGGTATGGATGTAGCGCCCGAACACCTCGATGCTCTTCTGTTTGTCCGCTTTCAACAGCGGCGTGCCGGTAAAGCCGATGAACAGCGCATTGGGCAGCAGCTTCTTCATCGCCTTGTGCAGGTCGCCCGACTGGGTGCGGTGGCACTCGTCCACGAACACATGGATGTCGCCCTTGGCCTTGAAGGCCGATGGCAGTTTCTGGATGGACTCGATGAAAGCTTTGGTTCCTTCATCCCCCTCCGCTTCGCCATTACGCTGTTGATTGCCTTGGCGGCCAAACTTGTGCACCAGCGAGCAGAGCAGCGATTCGGTGGTGCCGTTCAGTTTGTCGATCAGGTCGTCGCTGTTCTTGGTGCGGTAGATTTTCTGGTTGACGCCCTTGAACACTTTCTCGATCTGCTCGTCCAGCTCGGTGCGGTCGGTGATGATCAGCACCCGCGCACCCTCGCGGTTTTCACGTATCCACTTCGCCAGCCACACCATGGTCAGCGACTTGCCACTGCCCTGCGTGTGCCAGATGATGCCGCCCTCGCGGCGGCGGATATATTCCTGCGCCGCCTTCACGCCGAAATACTGGTTCTGGCGGCACACTTTCTTGATGCCCGCATCGAACACCACGAAGTCGTGGATCAGCTCCAGCAGCCGCGCCTTCTCGCAAACCTGCAACAGATGCCGGTCGAGCAGGTTCGCCTCGCCCGCATGGTTGCCGCTTTCTTCCACCCACTTCAGGTAATACTTCTCGGGAGTCTCGATGGTGCCGTAACGCAGCCCCTCGCTGTCGTTGCCCGCCATCAGCCACTGCATGGTCGAGAAGAAGGGCTGGATGAATTCCTTCTTCTGGTTGTCCAGATTCTGGCGGATGCCCTCGGCCACCGACACCGTGGAGCGCTTCAGTTCCAGCACGCCCAGCGCGATGCCGTTGACGTAGATCACCACATCCGGGCGCTTGGTGCTGGCCTTCGCATCCGCACCCTTGACCGTCACCTCCTCGGCGATGGCGAAGTGATTATTCTCCGGATGCTTCCAGTCGATCAGCCAGAGCGTGACATGGTTCTCGCCCGCTTCCGGTTGCACCTTCACCCCGTAACGCAGCAAGTCGTAGACTTCCTTGTTGCGGTCATACAGATGTTGGCCGGTGTCGGTCGCAGCATTGTTCAGCTTGTGCAGCGCGCGCCCGATCAGCGTGTCGCTTACCTGCTGCTTTTTCAGCCAGGCGGCAAGCAGCTCGGGCTCGATGTTGAGATTGTCGAGTTCGGTCTTGTCGCCCAGATAGTCGTAGTGCAGGCGGTCGCGAAACAGCGCGATCACACGGTTTTGTGTTGCACGTTCTGTCTGCCCTATCGAACTCATGCACCGCCTCCGTTGATTTCACTCTCAAGCTGCCGTAAAACATCCATGATCTCGTCGAACTCAAGCGCCACGCCAAACATCATGTTCGCCATTGCACGATAGTCCGCCTTCACGGCATCCAACGTAACGCCCTCCGGCACCAGCTTCAATGTGCCCGGCTTTGCCAAGTCGTAACGCGCCCATGCACAGGGATAAAAACGCTGCTTGAATTCGGCGACATCGGCCAGCATCCCCATATCGTTCAGCGCCGCACCCTTCATCGGCGATGCCGCCATCCTCGCCAAATCGTAGTAGTGGCGCGAATGCCGCCCCGGTAATGGCTTGTCTGCCGCGCGATGCGCCTCCTGATGCAATATCGTCGCCTGCTCCCAGAATGTGCGCTCCGCCTTGATCACATTCACCATGCACGACGCATGCTCGAAAACCTGGGGAAATGCCTCGGCGGCATAACTGGTAATTGCCTTTTGTTCGTATGGCACCCAGGAAGCCAGCGGGCCGATTTCCAGTTGCACATAAGGAAGGTGGTACGCATCTGAAAACGCAGCCGGGTAATGAACCATCACCACATGCGGTGCGCCGCTCTTCAATTCGCACGTGCATATCCCGCCCAGCATTGCCGCCACCTGCGGCAGCAGCTCGCTGCCGATATAGGCATTCGCTTTTTCGTTCACCGCCTCGTTCAACTTCATCTGCTGACTCTTGCTGCTTGCGGCCGGCGGGTCGGCCACATCCAGCACGCGCCAATCGAGAATCAGGTCGATGTCTTCCGAGAAACGCTCGATCAGACGATACGCTTTGGAAAGGCTGGTACCGCCCTTGAACATCAGCAACTGCGCCAGCTCCGGCTGCCCGAACAATCGCGCCAACACCCAGGTCACCCAGAAATCCTTTTCGATCACCGCAGGTGTCGTGCCCAGCTTCGCCGCCGATTCGGAGAACAGCTCATTGCGTTCGGCGGCAGGAAGTCGGGCGACCTTGTCCATCAGCCCCGCTCCCCGCACACCTGCTTGATGATCTGAAAAATCCAGCCTGTCGAGGAGCGCGCATCCTTCAGCATGCGCTCGCAAGCCTTTGCATCCAACTGCTGCCGGATCGTTGCAATCACGGCATCATCCACCCGATCCTTGCCCAGCGCCTTGAGCGCCTGCACCACCAGCCCGCTTTCGCGGTATTTGAAACCCACGTCTTTCAGCGAAGACTTGCGGAACACCAGCGTGTGCTTGCCGATTTCGTATTCGCGACCCGGCCCGTCGGAAAGATAAATCCACCTCCCCGGCACCTGCGTGGAAAGCCCCAGCAGATTCAGCGCCGCATCGCCCGAAGGCAGGATGCGCCAGTTGAATTTGCGCGCCAGCGCCTGCGCCACCTGATCGATATCCGGGCTCAGCGTCTGCTTCAGCAATTCACTGTAACGGGGATAGTCGTACACCCCCCGGCAGACGCGGCGTATCACCCCCGCCTTCGCCAGCGAAGAAAGCGCCTGATGGATATTCCCCGCCCCGAATTCGGCCACGAAATCGGTCTTGGTGAACGCCCAACCCCTACCGCGCCCATAAACCCGTGAAATTATCGATTGTTCAGTAGGTTGCACTTTATTTTCAGGAAATTCTCTTTAGGAAAACTGTATTGTTTTGCTAAAAATAACATGAACCCTGAGAAATGAAAACCAGCAGAAATCCGGATATGCAAAACGCTCGCCGACAACTGACAACAAAACCGCCTATTTCAGGTTTTCGCAAAAATCTAAAACAAGCTCCCGGCTTATTCTCAAAATCCCGCGAAATCTAAAATAGCGCGCCGCCTTATTCTCAAAACGTAAAGCCCGGGCGCGAGAAACGTAAAGCAAAACCTCCGGAATCGTAAAGCGCGTCCCGGCGAATATCTGCAAGGGCAGGAAAGATTATCTCGAATTCATACAGATTACCTTTTTTGAATCATTCGGTTGCCGAAAGGCGGCGGGAGGATTATCTCGAAAAGGCAGCGCAGGTATGTCGAATCCGCTGCACTGGCAAACAGCGCCTGCTCACCACATCACCAACCTGAAGGCCCGACACCAGTAAAACGAATCTCCCCACATAAGCCGCGAAAAAAACGCCGCATAAATGCGGCGTTGGTTTTCAAGCCAGGATATTTAATGCAACTGCGCAAACTCGATGATTCGCTGGGTTTGCTGTTCAGGAACCACCTGCACATCGTTCGCAACCATCTTTTCGGTAATTTCATGAAAGCTCTCGAAGCGCTCGCCATTTGTTTCTGTTGGCCCCTGCACCGCAAAGAGCATTTGCTCCGGAAGGAAATGCAAATCGCGCAACCTGTTGACCTTCCCCAGCCATGCCCAACCATGTTCGTAAATTTGGGTAGGATCCTCATGCGCCAGGTGCAACGGCTTGATTGCTTTTACAGCACGCTCGCCTTCCTTATGCACAAAAGGAAGTCGAACATGATAAGTCGCCTTATCGCCAAGGGTTTCGGCGCGGTACTGCGCACCCAACTGGGCAGCAGCCAGAACTTTACGCACGTCCTTCTCCAGCAATGCTTCCTGATAGGCCTTGGTTGCAAAATTGCGCTCGACATAATGTCCGAACAACTCTTCAAACTGCTGCACCGGATCATCGGCCAATACCACACGTACCTCATCAAAGCGCATCATGGCCTCGCGCTGACGGGTAAGCTCGGCAAACAAATGCTGGGCCAGCGCTACGTCAATATTCTTCGTGGCGTCATGTGCAAGCCAATTACGGATGCGCTTTAACTCAGCCTGAAAATCCTTGAACGCACGGCGATAGATTCCGGCATCCAGCTCTTCGAAAAATGCAGTGATACGCCGCACCCGGTTCAATAATCTGAAATCGAAAATACCGGCCTCCGGGCACAGCATCACAATGCCCACATTGGCAAACTCGCCGGTTTCCCGATAAGGGAGAAAACGGACAATAGCGTATTGGCATGCGAATTTTTTCATCACGCTATCCTCCAAAAATCGTTGTCCATGAATCGTCCGAGAAATTTTCTTGTCGCATCGCGATTGAAGCTGGTGGGAACCCCGTTGTCCACCTCCCACCATTCGGGCGGGACATTATTGCAAGCAAGGTCGAATTCGGCAAACGCAACCGCCAGACGGTCGCGACAGGCTTCCCGCTCGACCAGATCATCCAAAGCAGCCAGGAAACTTTCATGAAAAACATGCAGTTCCGCAAAACGCTGCGGATCGAAGTCGGCATCAAACGCCTGGTTGTGGTCGATCACTGCCAGCCTCGAATGCTCCTGATCCCACAGCAGGTTAGGATTGCCGCCCTTTTCGGTCAGGGTTCTATCAGCGTTATGCACCCACCAGTCGAATAGTGCCACATCCTTACGGGTTTGTTCCGGCACATGCGAAATGTGCGAAAAGGAAAATTCCTGCACATGCGGCAATTCCCGTGAACCAAAAGCCAAACCTGCGCCCAATTCGAGTGCATCACCCCGGGCGCTCCACTCGATCAACTCCGGCGGCACATCCACAATATCGAAATCCGGCACCGGCAACCCGAAAGCGCGCGCCAGCCGACCGGCCACATATTCCGAAATCAGGCTCTGCTTTCCCGCGCCAACCCCTTTAACGAAATAGGTCTTGCCATCCTCGCATCGACAATAGAATGGATTCGTGATGCCCTGTATCGAACGACCTAGAATTTCAACGATCTGGATAGTCATCAATCTCCCTCACGCTCAAGTCCGACAGCGCCCCGCGCCGATCTTCGTTTTATCGGGATGCCAGGCGAGAAACACCGGGATGATGCGGTAATAGCTCTTCATACCAGCCGTATCCTCCCGGTCAGCAGCTCCTGCATCATGCCCTGCTTGAGGTCGCGGGTCTTGTCGCGGCGGGCTTCGAGGGCGGCGATCTCGGCATCCATGTCGGAGAGGGTGGTGGCGATGGCGGTTTGTTCACCTTTATCGAGAGGCGATTGAAATTCAAATCCAACCAGATTTTCCATCTTGATGTATGGGATGGATGAGCCAATTGTTCCAATTCCAAGAGACTTCACCAGATGAGCGGACAGTTGATGCCATAGGTAGCTGACGTTAGCGGTAAAACCTTGAAGAACGTAAGTCCGTTGGTAGGCTTCAAACTTACCTTTGAAATAGCCGAGGTTTCCGACTTCCCCATTTCCGGCGATCAAAATTGCCTCGCCATCAAATGAATATGAGTCGCTAAAGGTATTCTCTCTTGCACAGGTAAAGAACGGATATTGGCCTGTTGGATTACCTTCATTTACGTCCTTCTTCCCTGTAGTGATTCGACACACATCACCCAGCCGCCTCACCTCCCACTCCCCGCCAAACCCCGGCAGGCGGGTCGATCCGGTGAGGAGTTGCTGCATCGCGGCCTGTTTGAGGTCGCGCTTCTTGGCGATGAGCTGGTCGAGCTTGGCGAGCAGCGCATCCACATCCGACAGCGCGGTGGCGATGGCTTCCTGTTCAGCTTTGGTGGGCGGGAGCGGAATTTTGACTGATGACAAAGCTGTGGCGCTGATGTGAACCACGGCATCGCCTTGCCCCTTGCTCGCTTTTTGGCGTGCGATGATTGGCGCATTAAATAGATAACCAAAAAAAGGTGAATATCCCTTCACTGGTGACAGAATGACAATATCTCCGCCAGCGTAAGCTTCTCGGTCATCAAGGAAGGCAACGCATTTGCCGATCTCTGCTTTTGTTTCCCCTGAACCTGCAAAAAGCAGATCGCCACTTCTTAGTCTCTTGCTCGATTTTGCAACCTCCGAGGAAATGAACGAATTGAAAGATCGAACATGATCATCGTAGTGGGTATAAATCTCACCATATCGAACACAAGGAATTCCGCCGCTTGCAGCTTCATCTTTTCGTATGCCCTGGCCTTTGGAAAAAGTCCCGAGCGAGCCAATAGAAACCACCTCCCAATCCTCCGGTATCACCCCCACCTCGGTCTGCTTGTAGCCCGGCCTGACGCGCTGCTCCGCCAACTCGATCAAGTAACTGGCGGGCGCTTCCCGCACTGCAAGCGGTTCGTTCATGCCTGCCACGCTCATAGCGCATCGCCGCCTTCGTTGAGAATACTCAGGTACTCGTCGTACACGAACACGCGGTTGCGGCGCTGGCCGGTGAGTTCGCGCGCGATGCCGAGTTCCATCAGTGTCTGCATGACTTTGCCGACGGTAGGGAAGCTCATGCCGGTTTCCGTGCGCAGTAGTTTGAGCGTGGTGACGGGGTGGCTGCGCAGGGCGTGGAGTACACGCAGGGCATTGGCCGCACCGCGCCCACTGGCCTGGATGCGTTGGCTATCCTGCTGGAACAAGGCGACCAGCCGCTGCGCGGTTTGCACCGCGCCTTGCGCGGTTTGCTCGACGCCTTCGAGAAAGAAATCCACCCACGCTTCCCAGTCGCCCTGGGTACGCACCCGGTCGAGCAGTTCGTAATACACGGGGCGGTGCTGTTTGAAATACAGGCTCAGGTAGAGCAATGGCTGCGCGAGCAGGCCGCCATGGTGCAACAGCATGGCGATCAGCAGGCGGCCCAGCCTGCCGTTGCCGTCGAGGAACGGGTGGATGGTTTCAAATTGCACGTGCGCCAGCGCGGCCTTGATCAGCACCGGCGTGGCCTCGGCGGGCTGGTGGATGAATTGTTCCAGCGCGGCCATGCACGGTTCCACTTCCAGCGGAGGTGGAGGGACGAAGCGGGCCTTGCCGGGGCGGGTGCCGCCGATCCAGTTCTGGCTGCGGCGGAATTCTCCCGGCGACTTGTCGCTGCCGCGACCATGCTCCATCAGGCGAACGTGCATTTCGCGCAGCAACCGGTTGCACAACGGGAAGTCTTCGCGCAGGCGCGCCATGCCGTGCTCCAGCGCGGCGATGTAGTTGGAGACTTCGACCACGTCGTCGAACGGCACGCCGGGCGCTTCGTCCAACTCGAACAACAACAGGTCTGACAACGAGGATTGCGTGCCTTCGATCTGCGAAGACAGCACCGCCTCGCGGCGCACGTAGGCGTACAGGAATAGCTGTGGATCGGGGATCAGCGTGCTCACGCTGTCGAGCCTGCCGAGCGCCAGCGTGGCGCGTTCGAGCAGGCGTTGGCGCGCCTCGTTTATTTCCAGCGGAGGGATGGGCGGTAATGGGTTAGGCACAAAGGCGTTCACCATTTCTCCGCCTGCGGGGCTTGAGATGTATCGACCGGTGATGTCTCTGTGCATGGTGTGTGAACCTTTAATAAGAAATCAAGTTATTTAAATATTAACTGATTTATTTAATAAAAGCCCATCTTTTGCAGATGTGCGGCCACTTTGTCGTGCAGCGCCGCGACTTCGGCTTCCAGCACGGGCAGCGGCGTGGCGTAGCGTTCGGCCAGTTGCCTGATGCGCCCGGTGAGGGTCTGCGAAACGCGATCCAGTTCGCCCTGTACGCTGAGCGCCAGCGCGGCCAGCCATTTGTCGTCCACCACAAGCGTCTTGATCTCGGCCTCGGTGAGCTTTGCATACTGGGCGGCAACCTGGGCATCGAGCGCCTGTTGCGCTTCTTTCACTTGCTTGCTGGCGGCGGCTTCCTGCTCGACCAGGTCGGCGTAGGCTTCCAGCGCCTTGCATTCGTCTGCGGCAGCCTTGTTGCCCTTGATGGCTTTCAGCCTGTCCTTCACTGCGCCCTTGCTGATCTTGCCGTCTTCCATCACCTCGAACAGCAGGCCTTCTTCGCCGCCATGCTCCTCGCGCATTTCTTCCATCTGTTGCTCAAGGGCTGCGGCCTTCGCCTCCATCTGCTCGATGGCGGCCTGCTCGGCGGCGAAGTAGCGCGCGACGATCAGGGCGGGCGGGATGAGGTCGGCCTTGTAGCGTTTCTTGTCGAACACGAAATCATGCTCTTCGCGATAGACGGGTTTGCCGTTCTTGTCTTTGGCCGGGAAGAGTTGCCGGACGACCCTGGCCGCTTCCCAGCCGTCGCTGGCGATGAGCCAGGCATCATCCTGCATGGTTGCTGCCCAGTAGTCCATCAGGTGCTGATAGACATCGTAGGGGTCGAGCAGCGCTGCGCCACGGAAGGAAGCCAGCAGGTTTTCCGAGAGGGTTTCGATCAGCAGCTTGGGGCGGTCGCCCGGTTTGATGCCGGTGAGCAGCGGGAGGTTGGCCGCCTGCCATTGCGCGAACAGTTGGGTCACTTGGCGGTTGAAGGCGGTGAATTCCGGGTGGCCGAAGATGACGGCTTTGACTTGGGTGGATGGGACTTTGGGGTGGCTGTAACCTACCCCGTCCCTCACCCCTGCCCCTCTCCCAGAGGGAGAGGGGTTGTGAGGCGGGAGAGGGGAGAAGAGTTCACCGCGCACGCTGGGGAATACTTGCCAGTAGGGCGCGAGGCCGTCTATGTCGCGGTTGGGGATGCCGCCTTTGAGATGCGCTTCGATGTCCTGCATGTCTTCCGGCTCGGTGCTGTCGATGTAGCGCGGCAGGTTGAGGTTGTAGCCGTTCGCGGGGCTGGCGATCTCGTCCAGCGGCACCATGCGCGCATACTTGGGCGTTTCCACCTGGCGGGTGAAGGTGTCCACGATCTTGTGGATGTCCTGGGCGCGCAGGCGGTTTTTGTTGCCGTCCTTGATGTAGCCCTTGCTGGCGTCGATCATGAAGATGCCCTTGCGCCCCGCCGCTCCCGCCTTGTCCAGCACGATGATGCAGGCGGGGATGCCGGTGCCGTAGAACAGGTTGGGCGGCAGGCCGATGATGCCTTTGATGTAGCCCTGCTTGATGATGCGGGTGCGGATGTCGGCTTCCGCGCCGCCCCGGAACAGCACGCCGTGGGGCAGAATCACCGCCGCCTTGCCGCTGCTCTTGAGGCTCTTGAGCATGTGCAGCAGGAAGGCGTAGTCGCCGTTTTTGTCGGGCGGGATGCCGTACTCGAAGCGGCCATACAGGTCGTTGGCCGCATCAAGGCCGCTGGTCCAGTTCTTGTTGGAGAACGGCGGATTGGCCACCACATAGTCGAAGGTCTTGAGGCTGCCATCGGCGTTCTTGAAGTACGGATGCGATAGCGTGTTGTCCTGCCAGATTTCCGCCGTGGGGCAGTCGTGCAGCACCATGTTCATGCGCGCCAGGGCGGAGGTGGCGTTGTCCATCTCCTGCCCGTACAGCGCGAGATCAAGCCCGGTGCGGATTTTGGCTTCGTCGTGCGCCTTGAGCAGCAGCGAGCCGGAGCCGCAGGTCGGGTCGTAGATGCTCTGGTCGGGATCGCTGGCCGAACCCAGCTCGATGACCATGGACATGATGCGCGACACTTCCGCTGGAGTGTAGAACTGGCCCTTGCTCTTGCCGGACTCGGTGGCGAAATGCCGCATCAGGTATTCGTAGGCATCACCCAGCAAGTCGTCGCCCTCGGCGCGGTTGCGCCCGAAGTCCATGCTCTCGAATATGGCGACCAGCTTGGTGAGCCTGTCCACCATGGCTTCCGCCTTGCCCAGCTTGGTCTCGTCGTTGAAGTCGGGAAAGTCTTTCGCACTGGGCAAGGCGGGGTTGGCCGTCGCCAGCTTGCCGATGATGATGTTGATCTTGTCGCCGATCTCCTTGTCTTCCTTGGCCGCCACCATGTCGGCAAAGCTGCCGCCCGCAGGCACGTTGATCAGCGCATTGGGATCGCCCGCATATTTGTCGGAAACGTATTTGACGAACAACAGCACGAGGACGTAATCCTTGTACTGCGAAGCGTCCATGCCGCCGCGCAGCTCGTCGCAGCTAGACCAGAGGGAAGAATAGAGTTCGGATTTCTTGATGGCCATGTGTTTTTGTTTTTCTCTAATTTGATCTGTCCATGCGCCGGTATTGCACCGCCTCGGCAATATGTACAGTCAGGATGTTTTCACTTCCCATCAGATCGGCAATCGTGCGTGCCACTTTGAGCACGCGATGGTAGGCGCGTGCGGAAAGATTCAGGCGCGTAATGGCCTGCCGCAGCAGTGCTTCACCTTGTGCATCTGGCGCGCAGTGAGTGTCGATCTCGGTGACCGAAAGTTGCGCATTGGGTTTGTTTTGCCGGGCGAGTTGGCGTTGCCGCGCAGCTTCCACTCTCTGTTGAATATCCGTGCTGCTTTCGCCGTCCGACTGTTTCAGCAGATCCTCCTGCGGCACGGCGGGCACTTCAATTTGGATGTCGATGCGATCCAACAAGGGGCCGGATATTTTTCCACGATAGCGCGCCACCTGGTCCGGCGTGCAACGGCACTTGCCGTTGTAGTGGCCAAGGTAGCCGCAGGGACATGGGTTCATCGCCGCAACAAGCTGGAACTGCGCCTTGAAATCGGCGCGGCGCGCGGCGCGTGAAATGGTGATGCGACCGCTCTCCAGCGGTTCACGCAATACTTCCAGCACTTTACGGTCAAACTCCGGCAGCTCGTCCAGAAATAAAACGCCGTGCATGGCGACGGAAATTTCGCCGGGTCGCGGGTTGCTGCCGCCGCCGACCAGTGCCACCGCGCTCGCCGTGTGATGCGGGGCGCGATAGGGACGGCGTTTCCAGTTTGTAATCTCGAATTGGCCGCCCAGCGATTGCATGGCGGCGGATTCCAGTGCTTCCTCTTGCGTCATCTGCGGCAGGATGCCGGGAAATCGCGCCGCCAGCATGCTCTTGCCGGTGCCGGGCGGGCCGGACATCAGCACGCTGTGTCCGCCGGCGGCGGCGATCTCCAGCGCGCGTTTGGAAGATGCCTGACCCTTTACTTCGCGCATGTCGGGATAATGTTGCGGAATATTTGCTGTCTGCGGGATGAAGCGTGTCAGCAGTTCACGCCCGGTCAGATGCGCCGCCACCTGCAACAGCGATTGCGCCGGATAGACCACAGCGTCTTCCACCAGCGCCGCTTCCGCTGCATTCGCTGCAGGAAGAATAAAGGCGCGCCCTGAATCGGCGGCGCGATAGGTCATCGCCAACGCACCACGAATCGCGCGCAATTCGCCGGTCAGTGCCAGCTCACCGGCAAATTCGTATTCATTCAGTTTGTTGGCAGGGATTTGCCCGGAGGCGGCGAGAATGCCGAGCGCGATAGGCAAGTCGAAGCGGCCGCTCTCTTTGGGCAGGTCGGCCGGCGCCAGATTGACCGTGATGCGGCGCGCGGGGAATTCGAACTGGCAATTCTGCAGGGCGGCGCGCACGCGGTCCTTGCTTTCTTTCACCTCGGTTTCCGGCAAGCCGACGATGGTGAATTGCGGCAGGCCGCCGGCCAGGTGCACCTCGACCGTGACCAGTGCGGCTTCCATGCCGGACAGTGCGCGACTGTAGAGGACGGCCAGTCCCATCAGCCTGTCATTCCGGCGCAGGCCGGAATCCAGCAAGACAATGGAAGACCACGCAGTGGACCAAAATCTGACTTTGTACCGCTACGCGGGGCATATTTAATTATCTGGATTCCGGCCTGCGCCGGAATGACAGGGTGGTGAAACATCATTCTTTTGCTTCCAACGCGGTGATGCGTGCCTCCAGTTTGTCCAAGCGCAGCGCCAGCACTTCGTGTTCCTCGCGTGTGACCAGGTCGAGTTTGGCAAATCCCTGCGCCAGCAGCGCTCGCGCATTCTTCTCAAAGTCCTTGGCCGGACTATTGGCGACGATCTCGTTCAGCTTCGACGACATTTCTTCAAAAAATTTTGCGTTCAGCATTGCACTTTCCTTTTGTTATTCACCGTGTGCGGTCAGTGTAACAAAAACTGCCGCACCAACACGGTGCGCATACACCATGATCAGCGCGCTACCGGTGCATTCTGTTTCTTGCTGGTTGCCTCCTCGTACCGTTGTAAAGCCCGCTCTCATTGTATTTGCAAGAGTTGGCACGCTAGCTGCTTATTGATGGGCGTGGATACTTTTGTCCCGCTTTGAAATTTAACGAAAGGAAATATCATGTTGAAGAAAGAACTGCTTGTTGCTGCTCTGGCTGCCTCGTTCGCTGCGCCCGCTCTGGCTGAAGAAACTTCTCCCTTCAGCGCCAACGTGAGCATCGCCTCGAACTACCTGTATCGCGGCATCTCGCAAACCGGTAACAAGCCCGCGCTACAAGGCGGTTTCGACTATGCGCACGAAAGCGGTCTCTATGTCGGCGTGTGGGGTTCCAGCATCAGCTGGTTGAGTGACTTTGGCACCGCCAATAATGCCGGTACCGAGTTGGATACCTATCTGGGTTATTCGGGTGCGGCAGGTGATATCTCCTACGATGTAGGCTTCCTGCGCTACAACTATCCCGGCGACTACGGTGCCAACTTGTCCGCCAACACCAACGAACTGTATGGCTCTGTCGGCTACAAGTGGGTCACCGCAAAGTATTCGCGCAGCTCGGGCAACCTGTTCGGCGCGGCCGATTCCAGCGGCAGCGGATATCTGGATCTGAGCGCAAGCTATGACCTTGAAGATGCCGGTATCTCCCTTGGTGCACACTATGGCAAGCAAACCATCGCCAATAGCCCGGCTTCAGACTACACCGACTACAACTTCAGCGTATCCAAGGACATCGGCGGTTACGGATTCAGTGCGACTTACAGCAAGACCAATCTGGACAACCTCGTCGATCCTCAAGGTAATGATTTGGGCAAGGGTGCACTCGTCCTCGCTATCAGCCGTTCGATGTAATCAAACCGGGGCGGTTCACCGCTCCGACTTTCAAGGAGATTCATGATGAAAATGGTCACTGCAATCATCAAGCCGTTCAAGCTGGACGAAGTGCGTGAGGCGCTGTCTGCGATGGATGTGCAAGGCATCACCGTCACCGAAGTCAAAGGTTTCGGTCGCCAAAAGGGCCACACCGAGTTGTATCGCGGTGCGGAGTATGTGGTGGATTTCCTGCCCAAGATCAAGCTGGAAGCAGCCATCAAGGCAGACCAGTTGGAGCGCGTAATCGAGGCTATAGAGAAAGCCGCCCGCACCGGCAAAATCGGCGATGGCAAGATCTTTGTGCAAGACCTCGAACAAGTGATCCGCATCCGCACCAGCGAAGTCGGTCCGGAAGCCCTTTAAGGAGAATGAAAATGACAACGAAACATCGTGAAGTTGCGGTGAAGGCTAACGCTTGCGTCAGCAAGAGTTACGCCGTAGCCAAGAAACTACTCGCTTCTTTCATGCTGCTGGCCGTGTTGTTCGGCGCAGTCAGCCCATCGTTCGCCGGGGAAGCGATGCCTGCGGCCGAAGCCGTGATGGCGACGACCGAGGCTCCCGCTGCCGCAACAGCTCCCGCGCCGGTTCCCGACAAGGGCGACACCACCTGGATGATGCTGTCCACGCTGCTGGTGATCCTGATGATCGTGCCGGGCCTGTCCCTGTTCTACGGCGGCTTGGTGCGCGCCAAGAACATGCTGTCCGTACTATCTCAAGTGTTCGGCATCTTCGCCCTGATCTCCATCCTGTGGGTGGTCTATGGTTACTCGCTGGCGTTCGGTGACGGCGGTGCTATGAACTGGGCGATCGGCGACCTGAGCAAGCTGTTCCTGGCCGGCATGACTGCTGACAGCACCGCTGCCACCTTCACCGACGGCGTGGTGATCCCCGAGTTCACCTTCGTGGCCTTCCAATTGACCTTCGCGGCAATCACTACCGCGCTGATCATCGGCGGCTTTGCCGAGCGCCTCAAGTTTGGTTCGCTGATGGTGTTCTCCGCACTGTGGTTCACCTTTTCCTACCTGCCGATCGCACACATGGTGTGGGCAACCGGCGGTTACCTGTTCGAGAAGGGCGCGCTGGACTTCGCCGGCGGTACTGTGGTGCACATCAACGCCGGTGTGGCTGCACTGGTCGGCGCCATCGTGATCGGCAAGCGTATCGGTTACGGCAAAGAGCCGATGGCTCCGCACAACCTGCCGATGACCATGATCGGTGCATCCCTGCTGTGGGTGGGCTGGTTCGGCTTCAACGCCGGTTCCAACCTGGAAGCCACCGGCGGCGCGGCACTGGCCCTGTTGAACACCATCGTTGCCACCGCTGCTGCGGCACTGGCCTGGATGGCTGCCGAAAAGATGATGCGCGGCAAGGCTTCGATGCTGGGTATCGCTTCCGGCGCGGTCGCGGGTCTGGTTGCCGTCACACCGGCTGCCGGCCTGGTCGGCCCGATGGGTGCCATCATCCTCGGCCTGATCGTCGGTCCGGTCTGTCTGTGGGCGGTGTCCGGCCTGAAGAAGTCGCTGGGTTATGACGACTCGCTCGACGTGTTCGGCATCCACGCGGTCGGCGGTATCGTCGGCGCGATCGGCACCGGTATCTTCGTCTCCCCGGCACTGGGCGGCGTGGGCATCGACGGCTACGAGATGGGCGCACAAGTGGTGACGCAAGCCACCGGCGTGCTGATCACCATCGTCTGGTCCGGTGTGGTCGCCTTCGTCTGCTTCAAGCTGGTCGATCTGGTCATGGGTCTGCGTGTCTCGGAAGAAGACGAGCGCGAAGGTCTGGACACGGCAACACACGGCGAGCGCGCATACAACGTTTAAGCCTTCTCCCTGCTCTCCCCCGGCGGGGGAGAGTGAAAGAGGATCGCAACACGATGATTACGAATTAATCTCCTCCCCGGAGCCTCCCCGGCTCCTTTTCAAGGGCACCGCAAGGTGCCTTTTTTTCACCCTGCGCTAGCTGCCAAAGGAATCTGGAATACCGCTGCGCGAGAAACTGCTGCGGGAAAATTCGCGCGATGCCGACATGTAGTTTGACAGCACGGTCTGTGTGTTCATACTGAAGCCGCGGTACAAGTCCATGTCGTAGTCGCTTGCTTCGATCAGCTGTATCGCCTTGTTCAGGTCGGCGATGAATTCATCCCAGTTCGCATAACGTTGCGCCGGGTCTTTCTGCATCGCACGTTCGACCACATCGGCCAATATCTTCGGCAGCGCCTTGCGGTAGGTGTCGATGGGGGTGATGGGGAAGTTCAGTATCGCGATGCGCGCGTCGAACTGGTTATCGGCTTCGAAGGTGTAGTGGCCGGTGAGCAGGCGATACAGCACCGCGCCCAGTGAATAGATGTCGGAGCGCGCATCGAGCGCTTCGCCTTCGATCTGCTCCGGCGACATATAGGCCAGGCTGCCGGCCACCACCGCGCCCATCTCGCTGACCGGGATGGCGCAGCCGAAGTCGGCGAGTTTGGCCACACCGTTAGGCATGAGGATGATGTTGCCGGGCTTGACATCGCGGTGCACCACGCCCATTTCAGCCGCGTATTTCAGCGCCTCGGCGACTTGCGTGGTGACGGAGAGCACCTTGTCTATCGGCAGCAGATTCTCGACCTTGTCGTGGCGATCAAGCGATTTGCCGTTGATGTATTCCATCACCAGGTAGGCACCTGTCTTTTCTTTCAGGTCGGCGTCGAGGACGCGCACGATGTTGCGGTGCTGCATCGTGCGGCCGAGTTCGACTTCGGCGGTGAACATGGATTTGTGCAACTCGGACTGGCTGGCGCGGCGCAACTGTTTGAGCGCGACCGAGGCATAGGAGCCGTCGCGCAGGGCGAGATAGACGTTGGAGGTGGCGCCTTCACCCAGCTCGCGCACGATGGAGTAGGGTCCGATGCGGAGGATGGGCGGGGTCACTGACATGCAGGGGTGTTCAGCATTGAGCGGGAATCAAATTTCGACGCGGCCATAGAGTAGGTGTTGCCCGATTTAGTTTCCGGAGACGCGAAAACTTCAAGGTCAGGCAGCGATCTCGACCCGGTTGCGTCCGCCTTCCTTGGCACGGTATAGCGCCTCATCGGCCTGGGCGAAACTTGCTTCCAGCTGGCTCACCTCGTCGATGGGGGCGATGCCGCTGGAGACGGTGATCTTGAACGCAACACCGTGGCTCACGACTTCGTTGGCGGCGACCATCTTGCGCAGGCGTTCGGCGATGGACTTGGCTTCAGTCAGCGCGGTATCCGGCAGCAGGATGGCGAACTCTTCGCCGCCGTAGCGCACCAGCAGGTCGTGCGGGCGCAGGTTGTGCTGCATGATGTCCGCCAGCGATTTGAGCGCGGCATCGCCCACCAGATGGCCGTAGCTGTCGTTGACGCGTTTGAAATGGTCGATGTCCAGCACCATCACGGCGCTGTGCTGTTTGTTCAACGCGCAACGGTGCAGCACGCGCGGGAAAGCGTCGTTCATCCAGTGCCGGTTGTGTACCCCGGTCAGTGCATCGACCGTGGCCTGGTGCTCGTATTGCGCGCGCTGGTTGTGCGAGGAGATGAGCGCGGAATTGTCGTTGCGCATACGGCCGGCGATGATGGCGAGCAGGTTGCGCGCCACGTCGTGCGACTGGTCCACCAGCGACCAAACCGTGTCGTGCGGAACCGCCAGCACGCGCGAGGGTTTGGCGGCCACCACCAGCGCGGAAGGATTCTTGCCATCCACCAGCGAGATATCACCCGTGCATTCGCCCGCCACCAGCAAGGCATGTTCCACCGTTTGTTGCGCGCTCAGATGTACGCGCAATTCGCCTTCCAGGATGAGATAGAGGTGCTTGTTCTCCACTTCCGGCTGCAGCAGTTTTTCACCGGCCACCAGTTCGCGCACGCCGCTGCGTTCCAGCATGTATTCGACGCTGGAAAAATCCACGCTACGGAACAGCAGGTTCCGTCCGGTCAGTGCCTTGTCCTGCTCGTTCATGACTGCCCCTTTTCGTGCCGATCAGCGGAAGACGATGGTCTTGTTGCCGCACACCAGCACACGGTCTTCCACGTGGTAGCGCAGGCCGCGCGCGAGCACGGTTTTCTCGATGTCGCGCCCGTAGCGCACCAGATCGTCCGGCGTATCCCCGTGGTCGATGCGCACCGTGTCCTGCTCGATGATGGGGCCTGCGTCCAGCTCATCGGTGACGTAGTGGCAGGTGGCGCCGATCAGTTTCACCCCGCGCTGGTAGGCCTGATGGTATGGCTTGGCGCCGGCGAAAGAGGGCAAGAAACTGTGGTGGATGTTGATGATGCGCCCGGGAAACCGCTGGCACAGCATGGGCGGCAGGATCTGCATGAAGCGCGCCAGCACCATGGTGTCGCCTTGATGCTGGTCGAAAAGTGCGGCGATGTGCTGAAACGCCTCTTCTTTGTTTGCCATATCGATATGAATGAACGGGATGCCGTGCCACTCGACAAAGCTGCGCAAATCCTCGTGGTTGGAGATCACGCACGGAATATCCACCTGCAATTCGCCGCTGCGCCAGCGATGCAGCAGGTCGTCCAGACAGTGATCCTGTTTGCTCACCAGCACCACCAGCCGCTTCTTGTTGGCAGAGTCGGTCAGTTGCCAGGTCATGTTGAACTTGTCCGCCAGCGGTTTGAACTTGTCACGGAAAGTCGCCGCATCGAACGGCAAGGAATCGGCGCGCATCTCCTGGCGCATGAAGAAGCGCTGCGCGTCCTGTTCGGTGTGGTAGCTCGCCTCGGTGATGAAGCCGCCATACTCGGCGATGAAACCGGTGACGGCGGCGATGATGCCGGAACGGTCCGGGCAGGAGATGGTGAGGGTATAGCGATGCGTGGTCATGCGCGGCTCCAAGTGTCAGTGCGCGGATTCTAACGGATATCCCTTGCGGGAACGCATAGTCCGCTAGGGGCGGTGCGGCTTGCGTTGGAAGAACTGACAGGGCTGGCCGGAAGCTTCCAGCACATCCAGCATGGGCAAACGCTGGCTTTTGAAATCCAGCGCACGGCAGCCGTAGCGGAAATTGGCTTCGTAGGTGATGTAGAAATGCGCGCAGTCGTTGCATCTGGGCGCTGGTGTTGCCGGCTTATTGTCTGCCGTCTTGCTCATCTTTGAACAGTTCAGCTATAGGCCTGGGGCAGCGTTGCGACCACGACGTCCGCCCCCCACAACTGGGACACGATGCGCGATGCGCGTCCGGCATCGCCGCTGGTGTGGAAGGTCTCTTTGCCGACCTCGCCCATCTGCACGCACGGCGGCAGCTCGGTATCGACGCGGCGCTTGAGTTCGCTCGCGACGGCGGCACCGGTGTCGATCAGTGTGATCTGCTCGCCCACTACTTCGCGGAGCAGCGGCGCAAGGAAAGGGTAGTGGGTGCAACCGAGGATGAGCGTATCTGCCCCGGCAACCAGCAGCGGCGAAGTGTAGCGTTCGAGCAGGCGCCGCGCCTCCGGGCCGTGCAGGTCGCCACGTTCGACGACTTCCACCAGCCCGGGGCATCCCTGGGTAATGATCCTGACACCGCCCGCGTATCTTCCCAGCAGTGCAGCAAAGCGCGCGCTTTCCAGAGTGCCAACGGTAGCCAGCACGCCGACCACGCCGCTTTTCGTCGCTGCTACGGCGGGTTTTACGGCAGGCTCCATGCCGATGATGGGGAGCCGGCTGAATTGGGTGCGCAACATTTGTGCCGCCGCAGCGGTGGCGGTATTGCAGGCGATGACGATGGCTTGCGCGCCCTGATCGAGCAGAAAGCGCGTGAGTGCCAGCGCGCGCGCCTCGATGTAGGAGGGTGGTTTGTCGCCATAGGGAACATGGCCGGAATCGGCGACGTAGATCAGCTTCGCATCGGGGAGTGCGGCGCGGATGTGGCGCAGGACGGAGAGTCCGCCCACGCCGGAATCGAAAACGCCGATGGTTCGAGAAGTTGTGGTTGTCACCCGAAGCTCTATTAAAAGGTGATCTCACGCGTCTCCGCGTGAGAAAGTTTTTATTCCACCATCTGGTCGCGCAGGAATTCTTCGTACGTGCCGTGGTAGTCGTTCACACCCTTGTCTGATATTTCGATGATACGCGTGGCCAACGACGACACGAACTCGCGGTCGTGCGACACGAAGATCAGCGTACCCTTGAACAGGTCGAGCGCCGTGTTGAGCGATTCGATGGCTTCCATGTCCATGTGGTTGGTCGGCTCGTCCATTAGCAGCACGTTGGGTTTTGCCAGCATGAGTTTGCCGAATAGCATGCGGCCTTTCTCGCCACCCGACAGCACCTTTACTTTTTTCTTCACATCGTCGCCGGAGAACAGCAAGCGCCCCAGCGTGCCGCGCACCACCTGGTCATCGTCATGCGGCCCGCGCCAGTTGGTCATCCATTCCATCATGTCGATGTTCTCGGCAAAGTCGGCGGCGTGATCCTGCGCGTAGTAACCGAGCCTGGCCTTTTCCGCCCATTTGACGGTGCCGGTGTCCGGTTGCAGATCGCCGGCGAGGCAGCGCAGCAGCGTGGTCTTGCCGATACCGTTGGGACCGATGATGGCGACCTTTTCGCCCGCATCGATGCGGAAGTTGACGTTGGAGAACAGCATCTTGTCATAGCCCTTGGCCATTTTCTGCACTTCGACGGCGACACGGTGCAACTTGTCGCGCTCGTCGTATTCGAAGCGGATGAAGGGATACTGGCGACTGGACGGCTTGATGTCTTCCACCTTGATCTTGTCGATCTGGCGCGCGCGCGAGGTGGCCTGTTTGGCCTTGGAAGCGTTGGCGGAGAAGCGCGCCACGAAGGCTTTCAGCTCGGCGATCTTTTCCTTGGCCTTGGCGTTGTCCGCCGATTGCTGTTGGCGCGCCTGTGTGGAAGCCAGCATGTAATCGTTGTAGTTGCCCGGATACACGGTGATCTTGCCGAAGTCCAGATCCGCCATATGGGTGCACACGCTGTTCAGAAAGTGACGGTCGTGAGAGATGATGACCATCGTGGAATTGCGTGCGTTGAGGATGTCTTCCAGCCAGCGAATGGTGTTGATGTCGAGGTTGTTGGTNNCAGGCCCGCGGTCGGCTCGTCCAGCAGCAGAATGTCCGGGTTGGAGAACAGCGCCTGCGCCAGCAACACACGCAGCTTGAAGCCCGGTGCCACGGCACTCATCGGGCCGTTGTGCAATTCGATGGCGATGCCCACGCCCATCAGCAACTCGCCCGCACGCGCTTCGGCGGTGTAACCGTCATATTCGGCGAAGGTGGCTTCCAGATCGGCGGCGCGCATGTAGTCTTCTTCGCTCGCATCCGGGTTGGCATAGATCGCGTCGCGCTCGGACATTGCTTGCCACATCTCGGCATGGCCCATCATCACCACATTCAGTACGCGCATGTCTTCAAAGGCGAACTGGTCCTGGCGCAGCTTGCCGAGCCGCTCGTCCCTGTCCAGCATCACGTTGCCTGAAGATGGCTCAAGGTCGCCGCCGAGGATCTTCATGAAGGTGGATTTGCCGCAGCCGTTCGCGCCGATCAGCCCGTAGCGGTTGCCGTCGCCGAACTTTACGGAAACGTTTTCGAACAAGGGCTTGGCGCCGAATTGCATGGTGATGTTGGCGGTGGAAAGCATGTGAAACTCGACAGGGGAAAATTTTGGAGCGCGATTCTAACACCGCACGCCCCATCCGCCGAGCTCAAATGCGGCTGCCGCTGCCAGAACATGGGCGCTATTTGCCGGAATTTGCCTGCAATAACACCTCTTTGAGCATGGGAACCCGACCTTGATGCGCTTGCGGGAGTTACGTATAGTGTCCGTCTGCGTTTTTGTCTGGTTGTTTGAGTGGCCGCGCTCGTGCCGCCACTGGAATCTTTCCCACGACGCAAGAACTGGAACTTCAGGTGGATTGGCGCCTGTTATAAGCGCATTCTGGTTACCAGCGGCACATGCGCCGCATTAGATAAGGAGCAAATCTGGAATCATGTCAGGACACCCTACGGAAATCAAATTACACCAGCAATCCCGCATGCTCGAGATCGCGTTCGACGACGGGGCTTGTTATCAGCTGCCCTATGAGTTTTTGCGAGTGTATTCTCCCTCAGCCGAGGTGAGGGGGCATGGCTACGGGCAGGGGGTATTGCAGTTGGGCAAGAAGAACGTGGGAGTGCTCGAAGTCCTACCGGTCGGCAGTTATGCCATGAAGATCGTGTTCGATGACGGGCATGACTCCGGCCTCTATACCTGGGAGTACCTTTACAACCTGGGCCAGAATCAGGCCGAGATGTGGCAGGAATATCTGGAGGCGCTGGCCGCTGCTGGCGGAAGCCGCGAGCCGGGCAGCGCGCCAGAACCGATGAAGGCAGGCTGTGGAAGCGGCGGTTGCAGCCATTGAGTTTGATATGCCCGCGCAAGCTGGATGGCCGGTTCAGTGGCCGACCTTGCATTTATACGATTTGAGGAGTGAATAATGAGCATTAGCGAAGCCGACGTGCAAGCAGCATTGAAGAATCTGATCGACCCGAACACCAAAAAGGATTTCGTCAGCGGGAAATCCGTAAAGAACATCAAGATCAGCGGCAATGACGTGTCGCTGGATATCGTGCTCGGCTACCCGGCCAAAAGCGTGTGGGGCGAGATACGCGCCATGGTCGAGACGCACCTCAAGACGACGCTGCCCGGCAGCGTCAGCGTCAACGTGACCAGCAAGGTGGTGCAGCACGCGGTGCAGCATGGCGCGCAACTGGTGGATGGCGTGAAGAACATCATCGCGGTGGCGAGCGGCAAGGGCGGGGTGGGCAAGTCAACCACCGCAGTGAATATCGCATTGGCGCTGGCCGCCGAAGGTGCGCGCGTCGGCATGCTGGATGCCGATATCTACGGCCCATCGCAGCCGACCATGCTGGGCATTTCCGGGCAGCCCGAGACGGTCGGCGACAATTTCATGGAGCCGATGAACAATCATGGCTTGCAGGCGATGTCCATCGGCTTTCTCATCGGCAGCGACGATACGCCGATGATCTGGCGCGGCCCGATGGTCGTGCAGGCGTTGAATCAATTGCTGCGCCAGACGCGTTGGGACGACCTGGATTACCTGGTCGTCGATTTGCCGCCCGGCACCGGCGACATCCAGCTCTCCCTGGCGCAACAAGTGCCGGTCACCGGCGCGGTGATCGTGACCACCCCGCAGGACATCGCGCTGATGGATGCGCGCAAGGGTCTCAAGATGTTCGAGAAGGTCGGCGTCAAGATCGTCGGCATCGTGGAGAACATGAGCACCCATATCTGCTCCAAGTGCGGGCATGAGGAACACATCTTCGGGGCGGGCGGCGGCGAGAAGATGTGCGC
>DISA01000069.1 GCA_002421915.1 Gallionellaceae bacterium UBA6222 | reverse complement strand
CCGAACGTCCGGGAACCCGGACTTTGGTTGCAACATGACACGTAATTCATGCACCGTCGATTTGCACGCTGATGTCCAATATTTTCCAGCGTTTCGCTTCGTCACCCAGTGCAGTCTCGGTCAGCGGATTTTGCGCCAGCCACTCTTGCGCCAGGGTCAGCCGAAATTTTGTACCGCTAAATTGAACCTGCATTTCAGGCAGTTCGACCTCGCTGCGGTTGCGATAGAACAATACCGCCAGCCGGAATGACATCACCAGAGCCTGATCGCGCATGACACCCAACTGGTTGCGGACTTTTTCCAGATTGCCCCGGTGGGCGAGCGCAAGCATGCTCAGATGCTGCTGTGATTTGCGCGAGAACCCCGGCATATCGGCATTCGCCAGAATATAGGCGGTATGCTTGTGATAGGCATTGTGCGCCACGCTGATGCCAACCTCGTGCAGCTGCGCCGCCCAGCGCAGATGTCGCTCTTCTTCCTCGTCAAATATGTCACCCAGGAATTGTCGTGCCAGTCCACAGGCCAAGGTGCTGACGCGCACTGCCTGCGGATGATCGACATGATAGCGGCGCATGAATTGTCGCACCGTCGCCTCGCGCATATCGTTGTGGGAGAAACGTCCCAGCAGGTCATACAACACGCCCTCGCGCAGCGCACCCAATGCCGGGCGCATCTGTTCGATCTTCAACTCGCAGAACGCCGCATACATGATGGCGAATCCGCCGGCCAGCACCGGCACGCGGTCCGGTTTGAGTCCGGCCAGCTCCAGCTTGCCGGCATCGCCCGCCTTCAGTAGTTGGATGCGCAAGTTTTCGAGTCCGTCACGCGTAATGCCGCCCGCACTGAAACCATTCTGTTCCAGCACATCGTTGACCACCCGTGCCGTGCCGGACGAACCCAGTGCAATGTCCCAATGTTCGGGGGCGTACTCCGTCACGATGCTTTGCAATTCGTTACGCGCTGCCAGCTCCGCCTGCTTGAGACTGGATTTGGTGATTTTTCCATCCGGGAAGAATTGTGCGGTATAGCTGACACAACCCATGTACAGGCTCTCCAGCTGCGTCGGCTGCAAGTCCCGGCCAAGGATAAACTCGGTCGAGCCCCCACCGATATCCATCACCAGGCGCCGTTCCTCGCCGTGCGGCAAGCCCTGCGCGACACCCAGATAAATCAGGCGCGCCTCCTCGCGTCCGGCGATCACTTCGATGGGAAAACCGAGTGCCGCTTCGGCCTGTTGCAGGAACTCCGGCGCGTTTTTGGCTACACGCAGGGTGTTGGTCGCTACCGCGCGCACTGCTTCGTGCGGCAAATCACGCAGGCGTTCGCCAAATTTCTCCAGACAGTACAGGCCACGCTGCTGGGCATCCTGATCCAGCAGCTTGTCTTCCCTCAGCCCTGCCGCCAGCCGCACCGCCTCGCGCAGGCCGTCAAGCATGTAGAGCTGGTCATTTTCAACCCGCGCGACCTGCAGGCGAAAACTGTTCGAGCCCAGATCGACGGCGGCAAGAAGTGGTTGGCGTTGCACGGGAGGGCGTGAGAGAAGTTACTGCCTGACTTCGCGTTCGATTTCCTCAACGGTCACATGACGCACGTCGCGCCCCTTGACCATATAGACCACATATTCGGACATGTTCTTGGCGTGGTCACCGATGCGTTCAATCGCTTTCGCCACGAACAGAATCTCGAGCGAGGTGGAGATGGTGCGCGGGTCTTCCATCATGAAAGTAATCAGGTAGCGCATGATGGTGCGGAATTCCTCGTCCACCAATTCGTCCTGGCGCACCACCGTTGCCGCCGTGGCCAGATCGAGCCGCGCAAACGCATCCAGCGATTTGCGCAGCATATCGAGTGCAATTTCCGCGGCCCGCATGAGCTCGTTATAACGCGGCAGATGCAGACGCTCCTTCTGCGACAGCAGTTTGGCCATGCGCGCGATTTTTTCCGCCTCATCGCCGATGCGCTCAAGATCGGTGATGGTCTTGATCACCGTCATCACCATGCGCAAGTCACCCGCCGCCGGCTGCCGCCGCACCAGAATGCGGTTGCAGCTTTCGTCGATCTCTACCTCCATCGCGTTCACACGATGGTCATCCTCGATCACCCTGCTCATCAGCGCCACATCGCCATTCACCAGCGAATCGACAGCCAGCCTAATCTGGCTCTCAACCAGGCCACCCATCTGCAACACGCGGGCACGCACCGCCTCCAGTTCGGCATCAAATTGTTTCGAGGTATGTTCGCTATTGGCCATGTTTTTCTTTCAGGGGGGATTAGGGTTAGTGCGCGATGCTAGCTTGCCGAAGTTAAATTTTTGTTACACCGTCAGCGTCTGCACACCCTGTGGCGTGCCCAGCAGCAGGACATCGGCCCCGCGGCGCGCGAACAAGCCGTTGGTAACCACACCCGGCAGCTGGTTGAGCAAAGTTTCCAGCTCGACCGGATTCATGATCTGCAGATTATGCACGTCCAGAATGACATTGCCGTTATCGGTGGTAAAACCCTCGCGCAATTTTGGCTGCCCGCCCAGCTTCACCACCTCGCGCGCGATGTAACTGCGCGCCATCGGGATCACCTCGATCGGCAATGGAAACTTGCCCAGCACATCCACCAGTTTGCTGGCATCGCACACGCAAATGAATTTCTTGCTCGCCGCCGCCACGATCTTTTCCCGCGTCAGCGCGCCGCCGCCGCCTTTGATCATGTGCATGTGGCGCGTGATTTCATCCGCACCATCCACATACACCGGCAGATCACCCGCATCATTCAGCGAAAGCACCTCGATACCGTGCCCCTGCAAGCGCTTGGCCGAAGCCTCCGAGCTGGCCACGGCGCCGCGAATCTTGCCTTTAATCTTCACCAATTCATCAATAAAAAAATTGGCCGTGGAGCCGGTGCCCACCCCTACGATGCAGTCGTTCGGCACATAAGCAACCGCCGCTTGGGCGACTGCGCGTTTCATATCGTCTTGAGTCATGGTCATGATGCAGCCTCTATTCAGTGGATTCTTGTCGTGCGCCGGATTATTGCAGGAATTGTGCTGTTTAGGAACACGGTCGCCCTTCCCAAACTACTCATTTGCATTTAGGATGCGCCCCGCAGTGGGGGTGTAGCTCAGTTGGGAGAGCGTCTGGTTCGCAATCAGAAGGTCGTCAGTTCGATCCTGATCACCTCCACCACCAGTTTAAACAGTTTGAACCGTCGCGAGTGGCCGGAGTGCAAGGCGCACGGAGCACAGCGACGAAGAAAACGAGCTTCGCGAGTTTCGGCGAAGAGTAACCTTCAGGTTATGTCGTAGCCACGCACCCCCTTTCCAAGCGAGCACCGTGTAACGCTGCAATCCGGTCACGCAGCAGGTTCAACCTCTTGGATGGTGTTTCGCGTGCAGCTGCTTCAATCGTTCCCGCGCCACATGCGTGTAAATCTGCGTCGTGGCGATATCTGAATGTCCCAGCAACATCTGCACCACGCGCAAATCCGCGCCGTGATTGAGCAAGTGCGTGGCAAAAGCATGGCGCAGGGTGTGCGGTGAGAGCGGTTTGTGCAGTCCGCCTTTCCTGGCGTGCTTCTTGATCAGATACCAGAACATCTGCCGCGTCATCGCTTCACCGCGCTGGGTGACGAACAGCGCATCACTCATCTTCCCGGAGAGCAATGCGGGACGCGCCTCCACAAGATAACGCCTGACCCAGTCCAGCGCCTCCTCGCCCAGCGGCACCAGACGCTCCTTGCTGCCCTTGCCCATCACCCGCACCACGCCTTCGTTCAGGCTGACCCGCATAATCAGCAGCCCGACCAGTTCGGACACGCGCAGGCCGCTGGCATACAGTACTTCCAGCATGGTGCGATCGCGTATCCCGAGCGGTGTTTCCACATTCGGCGCATTCAGCAGCAACTCCACATCTTCTTCGGTAAGGCTCTTGGGCAGGCTGCGCGGCAGCTTGGGTGTGGCGATTTGCAGGGTCGGATCAACCGTGATTTTATTTTGCCGCAGCAGGTAGCGGAACAGGCGCTTGAGACTGGAGATGGCGCGCGAGGTGGAGGTGGCTTTGGCTTTTTCGCCGCTCACCAGATGCGCAAGAAAGCCCTGTATATCCGCATGGGTGGCCGCTTCCAATCTGCATCCGCGCTGTTGCCCCAGCCAGTCCGCAAATTTGTCCAGATCGCGGCGGTAGCTCTCCAGAGTGTTGCGCGACAGGCCGTCTTCCAACCACAGCGCATCGCTGAATTCATCGAGCAGATCAGCGTCGTTCATGGGCCAGCAGCCAGCGTTTGATATCCAACGCGTCGCCCTCTGCATGGTTCATGAACCCGCCCAAACCGCTCTTGCCCACCACGCGATGACAGGGAATAACGATGGGAATTGGATTGCTACCGCACGCCTGGCCAACGGCCTGCGCACTGGAGCCCAGCTTTGCAGCCAACTCACCATAGCTTTGCGTCTGCCCACTGGGAATGGCCAGCATCGCTTGCCATACATTGCACTGGTGGTGGGTGCCACCGAGTTCGAAGGGCAGGTCTATCTCATGCTGCGGATCAGCGAGGTAGGCATCCAGTTCCTGGCAGATCGTTTTCGCCATTTCACCAGTCGGTGCCTGGGGCTTCGTGGCCTGCGGCAAGAACTCGATACCCAACAAATCCGTGTCGGAACAACGAATGCCGAGCTTGCCGAACGGGGCGGATATGATGGCTTGATATTTCATGCGCGCATCATATCTGAAATGTGGAAATCTGCTTTGCTACCCGCATAGCCCATGAATATTGACGAATCCGAGGCCAAAAAAACGGGAGCCGAAGCTCCCGTTTTCCATGTTGCCTGCTGTAACTGCTTACACTGCTGCGACTTTGCGCGCAGGAAGTTTTTCCTTGATCCGTGCCGATTTGCCGGAACGGTCGCGCAGGTAGTACAGCTTGGCGCGGCGCACATCACCGCGACGCTTGACTTCGATGCTGGAGATGAGGGGTGAATAAGTTTGGAAAGTACGTTCCACGCCTTCGCCGGAAGATACTTTGCGCACGATGAAGCTGGAATTCAGCCCCTTGTTGCGCTTGGCGATAACCACGCCCTCGAAGGATTGCACGCGCTTGCGCTCGCCTTCAATCACGTTCACGCCGACCACGACGGTGTCGCCTGGCCCAAAATCGGGGATCGTCTTGTTCAGACGGGCGATTTCTTCTTTTTCGAGAATGCCGATCAGATTCATTTTGGTTCCTCTTCTTGTGCGGATGCTTGTTCCTGCTGGTACTCTGCCAGTAGCCGAGCTTCCTGTTTAGTTAACTGGCGTATTGCCAGCAAATCCGGGCGACGTTCCGCAGTCCTGCCTAATGCCTGCTTCAATCGCCACCTCTCTATCTCGGCGTGGTGCCCGGACATCAATACTTCCGGAACCGCCTCGCCGTTATAAACCTCGGGGCGCGTGTAGTGGGGACAATCCAGCAGTCCCTGCACGAAGGAATCCTGCTCTGCCGATGCATCGTCGCCCAATACGCCGGGGATCTGCCGCACCACGCTGTCCATCACCACCATTGCCGCCAACTCGCCACCGGACAGCACATAATCGCCGATGGAAAGCTCTTCATCCACTAGGCTGCGCAACAGGCGCTCATCCACGCCCTCATAACGACTCGCCAGCAATATCAATCCTTCGTCCCGCGCCAACAACTCCATCACCACTTCATGGGTGAGCGGCCTGCCTTGCGGCGAGAGGTGGATCACGCGACTCTTTTTCGCCCCGCTTTGCGCCTGCGCTGCTTTCGCTGCGCTAATCGCTTTTTCCAGCGGTTCCGCCAACATCACCATCCCGGGGCCGCCGCCGTAGGGACGGTCGTCGATGGTGCGGTAGTTGTCACTGGTGAAATCGCGCGGATTCCACGTCTGCAACGCAAACTTGCCCTGCTCTACTGCCCGTCGCGTCACCCCATACTCGGTGATCGCTTCGAACATCTCGGGGAACAACGTGACGACGTCGAACCTCATTTGAGGTAATCCGCTTCCCAGTTCACCCAAATCCGCTTGCTCGCCATATCCACTTCCAGCACGACACTGGCGATGAACGGGATCAGTAATTCGCCATGCCCGCCCTTGACCACCAGCACATCGTTCGCTCCCGTCTCCAGCAAAGACTCGACCACGCCCAACTTGTCACCCGATTCACTTTCGACGGCCAAACCGATCAGATCAAACCAGTAATACTCGTCCTCTGCCGCCAGCGGTAACTGCTCCCGCGGGATGGCGACCAACAGGCCTTTATATTTTTCGGCAGCCGTGCGATCGGCGACCCCCTGCAGTTTGGCGATGAGCACTTTGCCATGCACGTTTGCTTCGATTACCTGATGCGGTTGCCATGTACCGTCATTACCCACGTACCAGGTGGTGTAATCAAGCAAGCTGTCCAGATACTCGGTAAAGACCTGAATCTTCAGCCAACCCTGTAGACCTTGCGCCGCAGCCACTTTCCCCATGACGACCATGGGGCTTGCCTCGTCAGATCCTGGATGCTGCACCGGCTTTTTTGACCAAACGACCGACGGTCTCGCTCAACTGTGCACCCTTGTCTTGCCAGTGGGTGACGCGGTCCAGTTCAATGCGCAGACCTTCAGTGCCTTCGACTGCCAGCGGGTTGTAGAAACCAACACGCTCAATGTAGCGGCCATCACGGCGGTTGCGGGAATCTGCCACCACCACGTTGTAATACGGACGATTCTTGGAACCGCCGCGAGAAAGACGAATGACTACCATAACGATTATCCAGTAATTAAAGTTTCGGCCAAAGCCAAAAGGGCGCGAATTCTACGATACCTCGTTGAATTTTGGCAAGGATTAGTTCTGGAAAGGATCAGCGGTGCAAAATGACTTCCAGCACGAACTGAGAGCCAAGGTAGGCCAATACCAGGAAAGCGAAGCCGCTCAAAGTCAAGCGAACAGCGGTATGGCCGCGCCAGCCGTAGAAATAATGCCCCAATAGTAGCACCCCAAAAACACCCCAGGACAACACTCCGAACAGCACCTTGTGTGTAAATTGCCAAGGATGGCCGAAGATTTGCTCGGAAAAGAGGAAGCCGGAGGCAACCGTCACTGTCAGGATCACAAACCCCGCCCCGATCACCCTGAACAGCAGGGTTTCCATGGTCATCAGTGGTGGCAGGCTCTTGAGCACCTCGGGCATTCTGGCGTGGTGTAAGCGTTTCTCGACCAGCGCAATCAAACCGGCATGCAGTGCGGCGATGGTGAACAGACTGTAGGCCAGCAAGGCCATCAACACATGCGTGTCGAACATGCCGGAAGGAGGTTGTTTCACCATGTGCGTGCCGGGAAAGATTGCCGGCAAAACCGAGGCGATGGCGGCAAGCGGTAGCATCAGGGTCAACAGACTGGCAATCGGATAAAACCGGCGCGCCAGCCAGTAAATCAGCACGGTCAGCCATAAAATGAGCGAAATCGCGTAAGTCAGGCCAAGATTAAGCGTACCCCAAACAAAAAGAGTGTCATACAGCAACCAGCCGTGCAGCAGCAACGGCACGGCCACGGCAAAACCCAGGGCGCCGCGATTATGCCGCTCGGCGCTCCCGGCCGACTGCGCGCGCCAGAACGAAAAAGCCAGCACGGCATACAGAGCGAAAGTGAGCAGAGACAAGGCTTGGTTCGACATGGGGCGGGCAGATGTTTTAGACTGCGCGAATTCTACAGGAAGCGCGGCGATAATTCTCCCCGCACTCGATAACCCGGTGGAAGCTCGCTTGCCGGCGGCAGATCTCAGGCAGTTGCAGCCGCAGCCACTTCCACAATTTTTCAGGAATCAGACCATGCTGGACAACCTTACCCAACGCTTCTCCGGCATCATCAAAAATCTGCGTGGCCAGGCGCGCCTGACGGAAAGCAATATTCAGGATGCCCTGCGCGAGGTGCGCCTCGCCCTGCTGGAAGCCGACGTCGCGCTGCCGGTGGTCAAAGAGTTCATTGCCACCGTCAAAACTGCCGCACTGGGGCAGGAAGTTATCGGCAACCTGAATCCGGGACAAGCGCTGATCGGCGTGGTCAACCGCGAACTGGCCAGGCTGATGGGCGAAGCCAATGTCGGCATCAATCTTGCCACCGTGCCGCCCGCCGTGATCCTGATGGCCGGTTTGCAGGGCGCGGGCAAGACCACCAGCAGCGGCAAACTGGCCAAACTGTTGCGCGAACAGCACAAGAAAAAAGTCCTGCTGGCGAGCTGCGATGTGTATCGCCCGGCGGCGATCGAGCAACTGCGTACCCTGGCACAACAACTCGACATCGACTTCTTCCCGTCCGACATCAGCCAGAAGCCGCTGGATATCGCCCTCGCCGCGCACGACTTCGCGCGCAAGCATCACCATGAAGTATTGATCGTCGATACTGCCGGCCGCCTTGCCATTGATGAAGCAATGATGGCCGAGATTAAAGCACTGCATGCCGCGCTGAAACCGATCGAGACGCTATTCGTGGTCGATGCGATGACTGGCCAGGACGCGGTCAACACCGCCAAAGCCTTCGGCGATGCGTTACCGCTAACCGGGGTGATCCTCACCAAGCTGGACGGCGATGCGCGCGGCGGCGCGGCCCTCTCTGTGCGCCAGATCACCGGCAAGCCAATCAAGTTCGTCGGCGTCAGCGAAAAACCGAACGGCCTTGAAGCATTCCATCCAGAGCGCATGGCGCAACGCATCCTCGGCATGGGCGATGTGCTGTCGCTGCTGGAAGAAGCGCAGCGCAACGTCGATCATGCCGCCGCCGAAAAATTGGCGAAGAAGGTGCAAGGGGGTAAAGGTTTTGACCTTAATGATTTCAAGATGCAGATCGTGCAGATGCGCAAGATGGGCGGCGTATCGGCGCTGATGGATAAGTTGCCCGCCCAGCTGGCGCAAGCCGCGGCGGGTGCCAAAGTTGACGAGCGCCAGATCAGTCGCACCGAGGGCATCATCAACTCGATGACGCCGTTCGAGCGCAGCCACCCCGAACTCATCAAAGCCTCGCGCAAACGCCGCATCGCTGCCGGGTCCGGCGTGCAGGTGATGCACGTCAACCAGTTGCTGAACCAGTTCGAGCAATCGCAAAAGATGATGAAGATGTTCAGCGGCAAGGGCGGCATGGCCAAGATGATGCGCGGTATGGCCGGGAAATTTCCGGGGATGCGCTGAACACAGATGAACGCCGATGCCCACGGATAAAGACCCGATTCAATCCGTGTTTCATCTGTGTTCATTCGTGGCCAGTTTAGATTTTGAATTTCACATGGGTATTCAAACATGACTCTCAAAGCCATCATATTTGACGTGGACGGCACACTGGCCGACACCGAGGACGGCCACCGCAAATCGTTCAACAAAGCGTTCGCCGAGAATGGGCTGAGCTGGCACTGGGACGTTGAGCTTTACGGTCAATTGCTCAAAGTGACGGGCGGCAAAGAACGAATCAAATACTACGTTCAAGAATGGCTGCCCGATTTCAAAAAACCCGCTGATTACGAAGGTTTCGTAAAGAATCTGCATGTCGTGAAAACGGGACATTACACCGCCATGTTGCATGAAGGCGCGATCCCGTTACGCCCCGGCGTGAAGCAACTCATCAATGATGCACGCAAGGCCGGGATCACCCTCGCCATTTCCACCACCACTTCGCCGGAAAATGTCTCCGCCTTGCTCGAAGTCGGCCTGGGCAAGGACTGGGAAAATTATTTCGCGGTCAACGGCTGTGGCGATATCGTGCCAAATAAAAAACCCGCGCCGGACATCTACCACTGGGTACTGCATGAACTCCGGCTTGCGCCCGGCGACTGCATCGCGCTGGAAGACTCCAACAATGGTCTGCGCTCCGCCCTCGCCGCCGGAATCAGAACCTACATCACCACCAATCCTTATACACACGGGCAGGATTTCACCGGCGCGGCGGCGATATTCGATGATTTGCGCGACTTGCCCGCCTTCTATGATTTAATCGGCCTCTCCCGCCAACCCGGCTTGCCATCATGAACGAATATCTGAAACGCATCCTCAACGCCCGCGTTTATGACGTGGCGGTGGAAACACCGCTGGAGGTCGCGCCCGGTCTGTCGGCGCGCACCGGCAACACCATCCTGCTCAAGCGCGAAGACATGCAGCCGGTGTTCTCATTCAAATTGCGCGGCGCTTACAACAAGATGGCGCAGCTTACCCCTGCACAGTTAAAGAAGGGGGTGATCGCCGCCTCGGCCGGCAACCATGCACAGGGCGTGGCGCTCTCCGCACAAAGGCTCGGCTGCAAAGCCACCATCGTGATGCCCGCGACCACACCGCAGATCAAAGTGGACGCGGTGAAGGTGCGCGGTGCAAAGGTGGTGTTGCACGGCGATTCTTATTCCGATGCCTACGCCCATGCTCTGGAACTGGAACAGCAGGCCGGGATGACCTTCGTCCACCCTTATGACGACCCCGATGTGATCGCCGGTCAGGGCACCATCGGCATGGAGATACTGCGCCAGCACACCCGCCCCATCCGCGCCATCTTCATCGCCATCGGCGGCGGCGGGCTGATCTCCGGTGTCGGCACTTACGTCAAGCAGCTGCGCCCGGATATCAAAATCATCGGTGTGCAGCCGGTCGATTCCGATGCCATGCATCAATCGCTGAAGGCAGGGCGACGGGTCACGCTAGATCACGTCGGCCTGTTTGCCGACGGGGTGGCGGTCAAACAGGTCGGCAAGGAGACTTTCCGTCTTTGCCGCAAGGTCGTGGATGAGATCATGCTGGTGGATACCGACGCCACCTGCGCCGCAATCAAGGATGTGTTTGAGGACACCCGCTCCATCCTCGAACCGGCGGGTGCACTCGCCATCGCTGCCGCCAAGCAATATGCCGCACGCGAGGGATTGCAGGGAGAAACCCTGGTTGCCATCGCCTGCGGTGCGAACATGAACTTCGACCGCCTGCGTTTCGTCGCCGAGCGCGCCGAGATCGGCGAGAAGCGTGAATCCCTGCTGGCGGTGACCATCCCGGAGACACCGGGCAGCTTCCGCAAATTCTGTTCCCTGCTGGGCAAACGCAACATCACCGAATTCAACTACCGCTTCGCCGACCCCAAGGCCGCGCAGGTATTCGTCGGCATCCAAGTGCGCGACCAGTCCGAGACTACGGAACTGATCGCCAAGCTGCAGCACGCCAACCTGCCGACGCTCAACCTGTCCGACAACGAGATGGCGAAGTTGCATCTGCGCCACCTGGTCGGCGGCCACGCACCCGAGGCGAAGGACGAAATCCTGTTCCGCTTCGAGTTTCCCGAACGCCCCGGTGCACTGATGAACTTCCTCAACAGCATGAGCCACAGCTGGAACATCAGCCTGTTCCACTACCGTAACCACGGCGCAGATTACGGTCGCGTACTGGTCGGCATGCAAGTGCCGCACCGGGACAAAAAGGTGCTCAAGACCTTCCTCGATACCCTGGGCTATCATTACTGGGACGAGAGCGACAACCCGGCTTACAAGCTATTTCTTGGATAATACAAACAGATGAATGGCGTTAAGAACAGATGTACCGCCGTTCGCGCAAAAAACCGTCATGCCCGACCCCCACGCTGACATCCAGACTAGGAAGCAGGCACTGCGACAACGTATAATCGCCGCCCGCGATGAGCTGACGCCAACCTTACAGGCTCGCTTGAGCAGGGAGATCATCCGCCAGCTGTGTGGCCTGGCGGCATACAGGACGGCGCGGACGGTACTGGGCTACCTGAACTTTGGTTCGGAACTGGAAAGCGAGTTGTGGGTGCGGCAGGCGCTGGCGGATGGCAAACGTGTCTTGCTACCGCGGGTGAACAAGGCAGGCAATCACCTGGAGTTGTTCGAGGTCGGGGATTTGGGCAGCGATGTGGCGCCCGGTGCTTTTGGCATACACGAGCCGATCATCGAACGTTGCAGGCACTTTGAGGCGTTGGACGAGATCGACCTGATCCTGCTGCCCGGGGTCGCGTTCGACCGCATGGGTGGACGACTGGGATACGGCGGGGGCTTTTTTGACAAATTGCTGGCACATCTGCCACATCGCCCGGTTTTGATCGCAGGCGCATTTGCTTTGCAGGTGGTTAAAGAGATTCCGCAGGAGCCGACCGACTGCAAGATTGATTGGCTGGTCACAGAAAATGAAACGATACGATGCAATTTAGGGAGTACGTAAAGATGGCCACACAACAACCCGACTACGATCCGCAGGAGACGCAGGAATGGCTGGAGGCGCTGCAATCGGTGCTGGATAAAGAAGGCGGCCAGCGCGCCCACTTCCTGATCGACCAGCTCATTCATCATGCACGTCTGGCGGGTGACGATGTGCCGATCAGCGCGACCACGCCCTACATCAACACCATTCCGCTGGACAGGGAAGAGCGCTCGCCGGGCAGTCACGACATGGAACACCGCATCCGCGCCCTGATGCGCTGGAACGCGATGGCCATCGTGCTCAATGCCAACAAAGAATCTTCCGAACTGGGCGGCCACATCGCCAGCTTCGCCTCCGCCGCGACTTTGTATGACGTGGGGTTCAATCACTTTTTCCGCGGCAAGACCGACAAACACGGCGGCGATCTGGTGTACTTCCAGGGCCATTCTGCGCCCGGCATGTACGCGCGTGCTTTCCTCGAAGGCCGCCTCACCGAAGAACAACTCTACAAGTTCCGCCAGGAAGTCGATGGCGACGGTCTGTCTTCTTATCCGCACCCGTGGTTGATGCCGAATTTCTGGCAGTTTTCCACCGTATCGATGGGGCTGGGGCCGCTGATGGCGATTTATCAGGCGCGCTTCATGCGTTACCTGCAACACCGCAATCTGGCGCAGACCAACGGACGCAAGGTATGGGCTTATCTGGGTGACGGCGAAACCGACGAGCCGGAATCGCTGGGTGCAATCTCGATGGCGGGGCGCGAAAGGCTGGACAACCTGATTTTCGTCATCAACTGCAACCTGCAGCGGCTCGACGGCCCGGTGCGCGGCAACGGCAAGATCATNNCCGGTGCGCGGCAACGGCAAGATTATCCAGGAATTGGAAGGCGTGTTCCGTGGCGCGGGCTGGAATGTGATCAAGGTGGTTTGGGGCGGCAAGTGGGATCGCCTGTTGGCCAAGGACAAAACGGGGCTGCTGCTGCAGCGCATGGAAGAAGTGGTGGACGGCGAGTATCAAACCTACAAGTCGCGCGATGGCGCCTTCGTGCGCAAGCATTTTTTCGGCAAATATCCGGAGTTGCTGGAACTGGTCGCCGACATGTCGGACGACGAGATCTGGCATTTGAATCGCGGCGGGCACGATCCGCACAAGGTGTTCGCGGCATATGCGGCAGCTTCCAAACACAAAGGGCAGCCGACGGTAATCCTCGCCAAGACGGTGAAGGGTTACGGCATGGGTTCATCCGGCGAAGCGCAGAACCCGACCCATCAGCAGAAAAAAATGGACGGCGAATCGCTGCGCAAATTCCGCGACCGTTTCAACATCCCGGTCACCGATGAACAATTGCCCAAGTTGCCGTTCGTGCGCCCCGAAAAAGGCAGCCAGGAGGAAAAGTACCTGAAACAGCGCTGTGCCGAGATGGGCACGCTGCCCATCCGCGAGCCGCTGGCGCACCCGCTCAATATTCCGCCACTGGAAGCTTTTGCCGCCCTGCTCAAAGATAGCGAGGGGCGCGAGTTCTCCACCACCATGGCCTTCGTGCGTCTGCTCGGAGTGCTGGTGAAAGACAAGGCCATCGGCAGGCAGATCGTCCCGATCGTGCCGGATGAGTCACGCACTTTCGGCATGGAAGGCATGTNNCCAGCTGATGTTCTACAAGGAAGACCAGACCGGACAGATTTTGCAGGAGGGCATCAACGAGCCCGGCGGCATGGCCGACTGGATCGCCGCTGCCACCGCTTATGCCAACCACGGCGTGGCGATGATCCCGTTCTACATCTACTACTNNTGTTCGGCTTCCAGCGCATCGGCGATCTGGCGTGGGCTGCAGGCGACATGCTGGCGCGCGGCTTCCTCATCGGCGGCACCGCCGGACGCACCACACTGAACGGTGAAGGGTTGCAGCATCAGGACGGCCACAGCCACTTGCAGGCCGCGCTGATCCCCAACTGTGTTTCGTACGATCCGACCTTCGCCTATGAACTCGCGGTCATTATCCAGCACGGCATGCAGCGCATGTACCACAATCAGGAAGACGTGTTCTATTACCTGACAGTGATGAATGAAAACTACGCCCACCCGGCCATGCCCAAGGGCGCCGAAGCAGGCATCCTCAAGGGCATGTACAAATTCAGCGCGGGCAAGGCCAAGGCAAAAACCCGCGTGCAGTTGCTGGGCAGCGGCACCATCCTGCGCGAAGTCATCGCTGCCGCAGAATTGCTGGAAAAGGATTTCGGTGTCGCCGCCGATGTGTGGAGTGTGCCCAGCTTCAATGAACTGCGCCGCGAAGGCATCGACTGTGAGCGCTGGAACACCCTGCATCCGGAAGCGAAGCCGCGTTTGAGTTACGTTGAGCAATGTCTCGATAACACGATCCCGGTCATCGCCGCAACCGACTACATCCGCGCCTACGCCGACCAGATTCGCCCCTACATCAGGGCACCCTACAAGACGCTGGGAACAGACGGCTACGGGCGCTCCGACACGCGCAAGAAATTGCGCCACTTCTTCGAGGTGGATCGTTTCTACGTCGCGGTCACCGCCTTGAAAGCGCTGGCCGATGCGGGCAAGGTTGAGGCAAAAGAAGTGAGCCGCGCGATCAAGCTGTACCGGATCAACGCGGACAAACCGAACCCCACCACGGTGTAATCGAGGAGAGCGACGTGGCACAAATCAACGAAGTAAAAGTACCGGATATCGGCGGATTCAAGGGTGTGACCGTCATCGAAGTGGCGGTGAAAAAAGGCGACGCCATTGCTGTCGAGCAGACACTCATCACCGTCGAAACTGACAAGGCGACCATGGATGTGCCTGCGCCCTTCGCGGGGGTGGTCAAGGAAATAAAGCTCAAAGTCGGCGATAAAGTTTCAGAAGGCGATTTAATCGCCTTGGTCGAAGGTGGCACAGCACTAAAAGTTGCGCCCACTCCGGTATCCGCTCCGCCAACTGCCGCACCAGCGCCGGTCGCCGCAAAATCAGCACCGACTCCCGCACCCGTCGCAGCGATACCCGCGCCCGCGGGCAACGCACACGCCAGCCCGTCTATCCGTCGCTTCGCGCGCGAACTCGGCGTGAACCTGACGCAAGTTGGCGGCAGCGGCGAAAAAGGCCGCGTCACCAAAGACGATGTGCAGAACTTCGTCAAGCGCGCGCTGGCACAACCGCAAAGCGCGGCCACCGGCGGTGCCCTGCCAGGGCTGTTGCCCTGGCCGGATGTGGACTTCGCCAAATTCGGCGAAATCGAAACCAAATCGCTGTCGCGCATCAAGAAACTCTCCGGCGCCAATCTGCACCGCAACTGGGTCATGATTCCGCACGTAACCCAGTTCGAGGAAGCCGACATCAGCGAGATGGAAGCCTTCCGCAAGGAGCTCGGCGCGGAGTACGCCAAACAGAACATCAAGATCACCCCGCTCGCTTTCCTGCTCAAGGCCTGCGCGTACACGCTCAAACACTTCCCCGATTTCAACGCCTCGCTCGATGCGGGCGGCGAGAATCTGGTACTGAAGAAATACATCCACATCGGCGTCGCCGTCGATACGCCGAACGGCCTGATGGTGCCGGTGATCCGCAACGTGGATCAAAAAGGCATCGTGCAACTGGCGAAAGAGTTGGGCGAGGTCAGCGCCAAGGCGCGCGACCTGAAGATCAGCGCGGCGGACATGCAGGGCGGCTGTTTCTCCATCTCCAGCCTGGGCGGCATCGGCGGCACCGCTTTCACGCCGATCATCAATGCGCCAGAAGTCGCCATCCTCGGCGTGTCGCGCGCCAGCATGAAACCGGTGTGGAAGGACGGCGAGTTCGTGCCGCGCCTGATGTTGCCGCTGTCGCTGTCTTACGACCATCGCGTGATCGACGGCGCGGCCGCCGCACGTTTCACCACCTATCTCGCGCATGTGCTGTCCGACATGCGGCGTCTTGCCCTGTAAGCAGTGAGCACCGCGCCCATCGGCATCCTCGGCGGCACGTTCGATCCTGTTCATCACGGGCACCTGCGTATCGCGCAGGAGGCGCTGGAACAGTGCGGGCTGGCACAGGTCTGTTTCGTTCCCAGCGGCACGCCGCCGCACCGCGCCGCACCATTCGCCCCGGCGCAGGCACGCTGGGAGATGGTGCGTCTGGCCATCGGCGGTCATCCCGATTTCCAGGTCGATGTGCGCGAGGTGTTCCGCAGCGACCCCTGTTACACGGTGGACACGCTCACCTCGTTGCGCGCCGAATTGGGTGTGGGGCAGCCGTTATGCATGATCCTCGGCGGCGACGCTTTTCTGCAACTGCACACCTGGCACGACTGGCGGCGATTGTTCGCACTGGCGCATATTGTGGTGCTGCAACGCGCGGGCGGGCAGCCGCTGGGTAACGCGATGGCACAAGCGGATACGGCACTGCAAGCCGAATATCAGGTGCGCCTCGCCCCCGGCGCGCGCGCCCTGCACGAGACACCCGCCGGATGCATCTTCGTCGCCGACATGCCCGCGCTCGACATCTCCGCCACCGACATCCGCCGCCGCCGTGAGGAGAAGAAAAATATCCGCTATCTCGTGCCGGATGCCGTTGCCCATTACATCAACACTCACTCGCTCTATAAAAAACCATGCTGAACGCAAAAGAAAAGACCCGGGCCATCGTGGCCGCGCTGGAAGACATCAAGGCGCTGGATATTGAAGTCATCGACACCCGCCAATTCAATTCGCTGTTTGAAGCAATGGTGATCGCCAGCGCGCAGTCGACGCGCCAAACCAAGGCGCTGGCCGACCATGTGGAAGAGCAGCTCAAGGCGCGCGGCGAGACAGTGTATGGTGTCGAGGGCGGCGACAGCGGTGAGTGGGTGCTAGTGGACATGGGCGATGTCATCGTGCACATCATGCAGCCGGCGGTGCGCGCCTATTACAACCTGGAAGAATTGTGGGGCGTGCAGCCCAAGCTGCGCGTTGGCGCGAGCAAGTAAATGCAAAACCTGTTCACCACAGAGAAACAAAGAAAACCAGGCCTTGTTCAATCAGCAACAACCTTCACTTCTGTCTGCGAAGGTTCGTTTTGCTTTTCCCTGTGCCTCTGTGTCCCTGTGGCGGATGGTTTATGAAGCTTCTCATCCTCGCAGTGGGCAACAAGATGCCGGCGTGGATCACTACAGGCTTCAACGAGTACGCCAAGCGCATGCCGCGCGAGGCAAAGATCGAGTTGGTCGAGATCAAGCCGGAGCCGCGCAGCACGGGCAAAACCACGGCGCAGGTCATGGAAGCGGAAGCACAGCGTATTTTTGCCGCCTTGCCCGTTTCCGCGCGCTGCATCGCGCTGGACGAACATGGCGCCACTCCCACCACGAAGCAGCTCGCGCAACAGATGCAGGACTGGATGCGTGCGGGGTGTGATATCGCCTTCATCATCGGCGGCGCCGACGGGCTGCATGACTCGATCAAGCAGCGCGCACAGCAGATGATGGCACTGTCGGCTTTCACCCTGCCGCACGGCATGGTGCGCGTGCTGCTCGCGGAGCAACTTTACCGGGCGCATTCGCTGTTGCACAATCACCCGTACCATCGGGAGTAGAAAATGAACCGGATTTACCTTGCCTCGCAAAGCCCGCGCCGGCGCGAACTGCTGAAACAGATCGGCATCCGCTTCGACCTGTTGTTGTTGCGCAATGATCCGCGCCGCCAGATCGATGTGGACGAATTGCCGCTGGCGCAGGAGTCGCCTGCCGTCTATGTCGAGCGCGTCTGCCGCGAAAAGGCGCAGGCCGCGCATGAAGCATTGTGTCTGCGCAGTCTGCGTCCCGCGCCCATCCTCACCGCCGATACGGTGGTCACCGTGGACCAAAAGATTCTCGGCAAGCCAGACGACAATGCGCATGCCGTAGAAATCCTGCGCCAACTGTCTGGTCGCACCCATGATGTCATCACCGCCGTTGCGGTGGTGCTCGACGAGCGGACGGAATGCCGGGTCGCCACCACCCGCATCCGCTTTGCCGCACTGGATGAGGCGCGCATCCGGCGCTATCTCGCCAGCGGTGAAGCGCACGGCAAGGCCGGGGCTTATGGCATCCAAGGCCAGGCGGCCGCGTTTGTGGAACATCTGGAAGGCAGCTATAGCGGCGTAGTCGGCCTGCCGCTGTGCGAAACGGCAGAATTACTCAAATCATTCGGCATCCCTACTCCATGAGCGAAGAAATCCTGATCAACGTCACCCCGCAGGAAACCCGCGTCGCCGTCATGCAGCAGGGCATCGTGCAGGAACTTCATATCGAGCGCGGCAGCCAGCGGGGACTGGTCGGCAATGTCTATGTCGGCAAGGTGAAGCGGGTGTTGCCGGGCATGCAATCGGCATTTATCGACATCGGCCTTGAGCGCTCGGCCTTCCTTCACGTCGCCGACATCTGGGAGAACCGCATCGACGGCAATCCGGCAAAACCCATCGAGAAAGTCCTGTTCGAGGGACAAAGTGTGCTGACGCAGGTCATCAAGGATCCGATCGGCAGCAAGGGGGCGCGCCTGTCCACCCAATTGAGTTTCGCCGGGCGGTTGCTGGTTTTTCTGCCGCAGGAAGCGCATATCGGCGTATCGCAGCGCATCGAGGACGAGATGGAACGCGAAGCCCTTCGCGCCCGCTTGCAGCAGGTGTTGCCGCCGGAGCATGGCGGTGGCTACATCATCCGCACTCTGGCAGAGGGAGCAAGCGACGGCGAACTGCGCACCGATATCGACTATCTCGACAAGCTGTGGCGCAACCTGCAGCAGCAATCGCAATGCCTCGGCGCACCCGCCCTGCTGTACAAGGAACTGGACATCAGCCTGCGTGTGTTGCGCGATTTCGCCAACGACGATATCACCCGCATCCTGGTCGATTCGCGCGACACGCATCTGCGCATGCAGGAATTTGCCGGCGACTACAATACCGCCGCGCTGGTCAAACTGAATCATTACATCGGCGCGCGCCCGCTGTTCGATCTGTACGGGGTGGAGGAGGAGATCGAACATGCCCTGTCCAAACGTGTCGAGCTGAAATCCGGCGGCTACCTCATCATCGACCAGACCGAAGCGCTGACCACCGTCGACGTCAACACCGGCGGCTTCGTCGGCGGACGCAATTTTGATGACACTATCTTCAAAACCAATCTGGAGGCGGCACAGGTCATCGCGCGCCAGCTGCGCCTGCGCAATCTGGGCGGCATCATCATCTGCGACTTTATCGACATGGACTCGCAGGAACATCGCGACGGGGTGATGGATGAATTCAAGAAGATGCTCGCCTTCGACCGCACGCGGGTCAATGTCCACGGCTTCTCGGCACTGGGACTGATCGAAATGACGCGCAAGCGCACCCGCGAGAGCCTGGCACACGTGTTGTGCGAGCCTTGCCCGGTCTGCCAGGGCCGCGGCCAGTTGAAGACGGCGCAGACCGTGTGCTACCAGATCCTGCGCGAGATCGTGCGCGAGGCGCGCCAGTTCAACGCGCGCGAATACCGCATCCTCGCCTCGCAACAAGTGATCGACCTTTTCCTCGACGAGGAATCGCAGAGCCTCGCCCAGCTGTCCGACTTCATCGCCAAGCCGGTCTCGCTGCAGGTTGAGGCGCTCTACAGCCAGGAACAATATGATGTCATCCTGATGTAGCCCACGCCGCGCACGCATAAAACAAAACCGCGCCATCCGACTTTTTATATGATGCCGTCATGCCCGTTTCCGCATCCCCATTTCTGTTCCGCCTGCCGCTTTCGGTCTGCCTGTGCGGCGCACTGTGTTTTCCCCTGACATCGCTTGCCACCGATGAATCGCCCGTGCCGGCATTGATCGAATCCGGCATCACGGCAACCGATGTGACACAGGATTACATTTCGCGCCACTTCGTTTCCCTGGTCGGCAGCATCGATCGATTCTTCGGCGATGAGCGGCATTTTCAGGAAAGCAATGACAGCGTGTTGCAACTCGACTGGAATGAACTGATGGAGCCCGGCGGCGCATGGCAAGGCCGTCTGGCAGGTCGCGCGAAATTGCATCTGCCTTCGACCGAGCAGCGCTTCCATCTGTTGCTGGAAAGCGATCCGGTGCAGAACACCACCACTACCGCACCAGCCAACCAGCCGCAGGCTGTCGGCAAGTCGCAGGCTGCGGAAAAATATGCGGCCGCCCTGCGTTATGAGAAACGCGATGAACAGGCCTGGCATTACAGCTCGGATGTGGGGATTCTGGTGCAAGCGCCTTTGCAACCTTTTGTCCGCGGCCGCGTCAGCCATGTCATACCGCTGCAGGCGTGGTTGATGAAAAACACCGGCTCACTGTTCTGGTTCAGCCAGATCGGTCCCGGGGCAGGCACGGGAATCGATTTCGACCATCCGTTCGCCGCGCAAACTCTGTTTCGTGCCAGCAGCAACGCAACCTGGCTGCATCTGCCGCAACGTCTCGACCTGCGCCAGGACTTTACCCTGTTCCACACCCTTGACGAACGTCGCGCCCTGCAATATCAAGCCAGCATAATCGGCACCACCCAGCCTTACACTCGCATCGACGACTGCGTCCTGTCGGCACTGTACCGCCGCCAGCTGCACCGGAAGTGGCTATTCTTCGAGTTGAATCCGCAGTTGCATTTCCCGCATGAGGAACAGTTCCGCTTTACGCCGCAACTCTGGCTGCGGTTGCAGGTGTTGTTCAGCAAAGGCTGATTCGGTCGGGTCAGGGCAGCGCCAGCGCGGGATGTAGCAACCACACTTTCAGCTCGCGCTTCATACGGTCATTGCGCAGGCGCCGCGATTCGTTCATAAACGACCACATCATCGGCGACACCCGCTGTTGCACCTCGGCACGCGACAAGCGCGGCGGACGCGGCAGATTGTGCGCATCGGCGACGGCGTCGAAGTAATCTCCCATTTTCATCCCGTCGTCATCCACCGCGTGATAGACCCGGTTCGGACGGGCATGGCGCAGCGCCGCGAGGATGATGCGCGCCAGATCGTCGGCATGGATGTGGTTGCTGTAACCGTCTTCGGCCGCAAGGATGGCGGGCAAGCCCGCGCGCAACCGGTCCAGCGGCAGACGCCCGGCGGCGTAAATACCGGGCACGCGCAAAATCGAGGCGCGCACCCGGTTGCGCGCAGCCCAGGTGCGGATCTGGTGCTCGGCACTGACCCGCAACATCGCACGCCGGGTTTGCGCACGCAGTGGGCGCGTCTCGCTCACCCATGCACCCGCACAATCGCCATAGACACCGCTGGTGCTGATATAAACCAGACGGGTTGGCCGTGTGCCCTGCCCCAGTGCCGCCAGCAGGTTGCGGGTGCGCCCGTCCTGTTCACCATCTCCCCCCGGCGGCGCCAGATGCAGCACGACCTGCGCCAGCCCGGCGAGACGGCGCAGACTGCGCCGCTTGTCCAGATCGCCGACGATGGGCGTGACGCCCATGCGGCGCAAGGAAACACAGCGTGCCGGATCGCGCACCAGCGCGTAAAGATGGAAGTGTCCGGACAAAAGTGAAATGACGCGTTGTGCGATATCACCACAACCGATGATGAGCAAATTATTCATGCCGCGATTATGCTTCATCGGCACGCGGCGGTCAGTTGTCATCTATCGCACCGAAGCACAACACCCTGTAAAATCGCGCCTTCACTTCAACGGGGCTTTCACATGAGTTTCAAGATCAGCATTCAGCCGAGCGGGCATGAATTTCCAGCCGTTGCCGACGAGAGCATTCTGGAGGCGGCGCTGACACACGGGCTGGTGCTGCCCTACAGTTGCCGCAACGGCGCCTGCGGCGTATGCAAGGGCAAGCTGGTGGAAGGTGAGATCGATTACGGCGAGTATCAATCCGCCACGCTGTCCGACGCAGAAAAGGCGGCTGGAATGGCACTGTTCTGCTGTGCCAGGCCACTTTCCGATCTGGTGATCGAGAGCCACGAAGTGAGCCGGGCACAGGAAATCCCGGTGAAGATGCTGCCCTGCCGCGTGGAGAAGATGCGCAAAGTGGCGGACGACGTAATGGTGCTGTCCCTCAAACTCCCCGCCAACGAACGCCTGCAATTTCTTGCCGGACAATACATCGACATTCTGCAAAAAGACGACAAACCGCGCAGTTTTTCACTGGCCAATGCACCGCACGACGACGGCTTGCTGGAATTGCACGTGCGCCACATTCCGGGCGGCACTTTCACCGAGCACGTGTTTAGCCGGATGAAGGAACGCGATATCCTGCGGATCAAGGGACCGCTCGGCACGTTCTTCCTGCGCGAGGACTTGGACAAGCCGGTCATTTTCGTCGCCAGCGGCACCGGCTTTGCGCCGGTCAAAGCCATCATTGAGCACGCGCTCAGGATCGGCTTCCAGCGCGAGATGCATTTCTATTGGGGCGTACGCAAGGCAAGCGATCTGTATATGCTGGACAAGGTCAAGATTTGGGAAGCGAGCGGCATCCGCTTCACTCCTGTCGTCTCGGATGAAAGCTGGAGTGGACGCAGCGGATTCGTGCACGAAGTAGTGTTGCAGGACTTCAGCGATCTGTCCGGCTACACGGTTTACGCCTGCGGCGCGCCGGTTATGGTGGAATCTGCCCATCGCGATTTCAGCACACAACGCGGACTGCCGGATGATGCCTTCTTTTGCGACATGTTCACGTTTGCGCCGAAGAAATAGCTTCGTTCTCACACTACTCTCGACCGCGGACAAACACGGATTTTTACCGAAAACCTCCGGGGCTCAACCATTCTTTCCGGGTTCATTTATCGCTGTCGCCAACTGGTAATACTTGAACGCTTCATCCGGCTTGCGCTGCTTTTCCGCGAGCTGCGCCAGTGTGGTATAGGCCTCGCGACTCGGCTGCACACTGAGACTGGCATCCAGATAGCTCTGCGCCTTGCCCCACAACTCCTGGTGCAGACAGAGCTTGCCCAGCGCCAGCAGCAATCCGGCATCATCGTGATGCGCGGCCAGCCATGCTTCGGCTTGCTCGATCTGTCCAACCACACTGCCTTCACGACAGTCGCCATACAGCGCGACCAGGCCGCTATCCCACTCGGCATTCAAACTCTCCGTCAGCACTTGGCGCGCGAGAGCGCACTCGCCTGCCTGCATGAAGATTCTTGCAGCCCTGATGGCAATCACTGTGGTGCGACGTAATTCACCGGGCATCTTTTTCCACAGGGTGCGCAGCGATTGCCCATCCCCGGTGCTCGCGCGCAATTTTTGCAGCCATGCATGCTGACGCAACTGTTGTGCCTTGGCGGGCTGAATGGCGTTGCGCTTTTCCAGCTGCCCCACCAAGTCCAGCACCCCATCCCAGTTATGCGCCTGTTGTTGCGCCTTCAGTTCCAGCGTCATCACACCAACATGGTTGCGTACGCCGCCGGCTTTCAGCGCCTGCAAAGCGGACAGTGCGGACTGCGGCTGATGCTGTTCCAGCTCAAATTCTGCCTTCGCCAGCAAGCGCATGGTGTCTTCGCCCGGCACGCTGCCGCCGGGCTTATCCAGGTAGGTATCGCGCTGCCCGAATTCATGCAGGGCGTGGGCCGCGCGCGCGGCCAGCACGGTGTTGAGTGCCGGTTGTTCTCCCAGCATGATTGCGCGCCGGGCTGCCTGTTCAGCGATGGCATAGCGCCCCTCAAAGTAGGCGGTCAACGCCTCCAGCATGGCGGCACGGCCTTTTCGCTGAGCACGTTCGGCACGAAAGCGGCGCACGTAGGCAGGCAGCTGCAGCGCATGGGTCATCCCGCGCAGCAGCAGATAACCCAGCACAAATACTCCCAGTGCCGCCAGCACAAACAGGGTAAACGACAACTCGACACGGTAAGGGGGATACACCAGCAACACGAAGCCCGAATGTCCGGCAGCAATCACCAGCGCCACTGCCGCTGCAAACAGTAACAGCACCCAGACCAGGGATTTCATTGTGCGCTCCGTTCCTGTGCCGCCCGGTAGTTGCGCGCCGCCATGAGTGTGGCGTTTATATCGGGCAATTCGACGATGATGTCGACCGCCACCAATTTGCGCAAAAGCTGTTGCGCAAACCGCGTTTCGTTCGCGGCGGGGTCAAAATAACGCCCGATCCAGCCTTGCACTGTCTTCAGTTCACGGCGGAAACCGGCTTCATCGTGCGACAACAAGGATAGCCGCGCGGACAGCAACACCAGCTTCAGATTTTCGCGCACAAAAAAGGATTGGGTGGGGGAAAGCAGCGGCATTTCGGTCTGATCCGTGCGCCCGATACGAACCAGCTGCCGCACATCCTGCCACAACTCGCGCCAAAAACGTTGCCACGCATTCTGCGCGGGGGAATCACGGGGTATTTCTTCTTTCGCCAGGGCGGGGCGCATCTCCTGCGCCAGAGGTAGCTTTTCAGTCACCGCGATCAGCTGGTCGAGTTGGCGGTCGAGCGCGCGCACATCGACCTCTGGCAGGGCGCGCAACCGTTCGATATCACGCTCGATACGCCGGCGCAGATCGACAGCATCAGTCTGTTGCGAGCGCCGCAAACGGCTTGCGGCATTTTGCAAGGCGATCAGTGCCGCTTTGACATTGCCCGACAGCTGCAACTGCTGTTCGGCAATGAGCAGCACCTGCTCCACATCCGCCAGCATGGCCTGTTCGCGGCTGCCGGACAGGTCGTGGTACAGCGCCTCCAGTGCGGCACGCTGCGCCTGGGTTTCGGCAAAGCGATTTTCCAGCACGCTCAACTTGCCGCCCAGTTCACGCGTCACTTCCTGGTTCTGGGCGATCAGCGTCTGGTTCGCCTTGTGTGCCCCGTCCACTTCAGCCAGCCGTTGTGCCACCAACTCCTGCAACTGATTGAGACGATAATGCGCGTCCAGCCATTGCCAGACAAACACCACGACCAGCACCGCCAGCGTAAGCTGGGTCAGCGACAGGCGCGAGAGCCAGCCCGGTTGCGCCGCGGGCTTTTCGGGGGCTGCGGCAGGAATAATTTCTTCACTCATAGTCGACTCACCTGGTAAGTTGCGCCGCCCATGCTACCAAACCGGCGCACAACCCGTCATCCCCGTTTGCCGTCGGCAACACCCGCTGCCAGCCCAGCGCGCGCGCCACAGTGGCGATGCGCGGATGCGGCACAAATAGCGGGGTTGTTGTTCTGAACGCGGCGGCCGCCGCACCCAGTGCTGCATCAAGGTGCGCCAGCGCCTCGCTGCTGGTCAGCGTGACGGCATCGGGTTTGGCCGCGCGCAGCGCCGCAACATCCAGCTTTGCCTTGCTGCGCCGGTAACAGGTGACATATTCAACCTCGGCGCCGCGCGCCTTGAGCGTATCGCCCAGCAGCTCGCGCCCGCCATCACCGCGCAGAATGGCAATGCGCCAGCCGGACACATTCTGCAGTTCGGGCAAGGCCAGCAAGGCTTCGCTGTCAAAGCGTTCGGCGGGCACGATCGCCTGTTCGATGCCATGTTCGCGCAACGCCCGCGCACTGCCCTGACCGACGGCGGCAACCTGCACCTGTTGCGGCACTGCGCACAGCGCTGCCATGCCGTAGTTGACCGCATTCGGGCTGATGAAAATGAGCAGTTGATATTGTCCGGCGTGTTGCGCGAATTCGTGCAGGGCAGACTGGTCCGGGGCGGGCCCGATATCCAGCAACGGAAACGACAGGGGAATGCCACCCAGCTCTGCAATCCGTTGCGCCAGCCCCGCCGCCTGTTGCTGCGGACGGGTGACCACGATGCGCAGCCCGGCGAGCGGCGTGTCAGCCATTCAGTGCCGCGAGGATTTCGCCTGCGCCCTGCTTGAGCAGATCCTGCGCGACCTTGTCCCCCAGCACTTCCGGCTGCGCGATGTCCCCGATCTGCTCCGCGCGCAGCAAGCGCGCACCGTCCGGGGTGGCGACAAAACCGCGCATGCGCAACTTGCCGTTCTGTACTTCGGCAAAACCGCCCAGCGGCACTTGGCAACTGCCGGACAGGGCGCGGCTCATGGCACGCTCCGCCAGCACACAGGTCGCCGTGTCAGCATGGTGCAACGGCGCCAGCAACGCCTCGAGGTCGGCGCGGTCGGCGCGCGTCTCGATACCGAGCGCGCCCTGCCCCACGGCGGGCAAACTGTCTTCGCTGGAAAGGATGGCACGAATGCGCGCCCCCAACCCCAGGCGTTTCAGGCCAGCGGCGGCGAGAATAATTGCGGCATATTGTCCTTCATCCAGTTTGCGCAAACGGGTCTGCACGTTGCCGCGCAGGGGTTCAATCCTGAGATGAGGAAAGCGGGCGCGCAACTGGCTTTCGCGGCGCAGACTGGAAGTGCCGACCACGCTGCCCGGCGGCAAGGCTTGCAAATTGTCAAACGCATTGGAAACGAATGCATCGCGCGGATCTTCGCGTTCCGCGATACAGGCCAGCGCGAATCCCGGCGGCAGATGCATCGGCACGTCTTTCAGGGAATGCACCGCGATGTCGGCGCTGCCGTTTTTCAGCGCGGTCTCCAGCTCTTTCACGAACAAGCCCTTGCCGCCGATCTTGGACAGCGTGACGTCGAGGATCTGGTCGCCCTGCGTGGTCATGCCGAGGATAACGACTTCGGTTTGCGGGTATAATGCGCGCAGCCGGTCCCGAATGTGTTCTGCCTGCCACATGGCCAGTGCGCTTTCGCGCGAGGCGATCACCAGTCGGGAAGGCGGATTGAAGATAGCTTGAGTCATCGTGATTTCCTGGTGTTTTTTTAATCAAAAGCGCGGCGCATTCTAGCAGGAGCGCCGCGTTTTTGCGCCGACGACGTTAAACATGAAAAGAAACCTGATCACTGTTCCAGCCTCTATTTCCAGCAAAGATGCGCCCTTGCGCGAAGATATTCGCCTGCTCGGGCGCATTCTGGGCGACACCCTGCGCGAGCAGGAGGGAGAATCCACTTACGCCCTGATCGAAAGTATCCGTCGCGCCGCAGTCAATTTTCGCAAGACACAGGATGAGCGGGATGGCGAGAAATTGGAACAGATGCTGGATGCCTTGTCACCGGATGAAACACTGCTAGTGGTCCGCGCCTACAGTTATTTCTCCCAGCTCTCCAACATCGCCGAAGACCTGCATCACAACCGTCGCCGCCGCGCCCACCTGAAGGCCGGCTCGCGCCCGCAGGAAGGCAGCATGCAACGGGTGTTTCAAAATGCGCAGGCACAGCAACTCGACTGCCAGGCCATGCAGGCGTTCTTCGCCAAGGCGCTCATCTCACCGGTGCTCACCGCACACCCGACTGAAGTGCAGCGCAAGAGCATCCTCAACTGCCAACTCATCATTTCCAGCCTGCTCACCGCACGCGACCGTCTGGATATGACACCGGAAGAGCTGGATGAAAATGAAGAAACCCTGCACCGTTTCGTGCTGATTTTGTGGACCACGCGCATGTTGCGCACCACAAAATTATCGGTGCAGGACGAGGTGAACAATGGTCTGTCGTTTTACGACTACACTTTCCTGCGCGAGATACCCAAGCTCTACGGCGATATTGAAAGACAACTGGAAAAACATTTCGGCGAGCGCCTCGATCTGCCCCCCTTTCTGCGCGTCGGCAGCTGGATCGGCGGTGATCGCGACGGCAACCCTTTCGTCACGCACGAGGTGATGCTGGATGCCGCGCAACGCCACTCCGCCACCGCTCTCGACTATTACCTGGCCGAGACCAATCTGCTCAGCGCGCGCCTCAGCCTCTCCAGCCACCTGGTGGACATCAGTCCCGAACTGGCCGCCTTCGCCGAATACTCACCGGACAAGGCGGAAAGCCGTGCAGACGAACCCTACCGGCGCGCGCTGATCGCCGTCTATTCCCGGCTGGTGGCGACCAGTGAGCATCTCGGCCATCGCGTGCATCACCTGCGCCCCGTCAGCAAGGAAGTGCAGCCTTATGCCAATGTGCGGGAGTTCATTGCCGAACTCGACATCGTCATCCACTCGCTGGAACGCCACGGCGCGCTCTATCTGGCACGCGGACGCATGCGCGAGCTGCGTCGCGCGGCCGAGGTGTTCGGCTTCCATCTGGCACCGCTCGACATGCGCCAGCACAGTGGTGTGCATGAACAAGTCGTCGGCGAACTGCTGGCGACAACCGGAATTGCCGATTATCCGCAACGGGATGAGAGTGCGCGCCGCAGTACGCTGCTCGACGCTTTACAGGCGGGGAAACTGCTCTCGGCGGAGCTGGATGATTTCTCGCCCACTGCGCGCGGCGAACTGCAACTGATGCGCACTGCTGCCGAGATCCACCGGCGCTTCAGCGCTGATGCGCTGCCCAACTACATTATCTCCAAGACCGATGCGGTCAGCGACCTGCTCGAAGTGGCGCTGATGCTGCAACAGAGCGGACTGTTGGCAGGCAACACACTGCGCCTCAACATCATCCCGCTGTTCGAGACCATCGACGACCTGCGCGGCTGCGGCACCATCATGGACGAACTGTTCGCACTGCCGTATTACCGCGAGCTGCTGCGCAGTCGCGGCAACACGCAGGAAGTGATGCTCGGCTATTCCGACAGCAACAAGGACGGCGGCTACCTCACCGCCAACTGGGAACTGTACAAAGCAGAACTGGAACTGGTGCGTGTATTCGAAAAACACGGCATCGAATTGCGCCTGTTCCACGGCCGCGGCGGCACAGTCGGCCGCGGCGGCGGTCCCAGCTTTCAGGCCATCCTCGCGCAGCCGCCGGGCAGCGTGAACGCGCAGATCCGCATCACCGAACAGGGCGAAGTGATCTCCAGCAAATATTCCGACCCCGAGATCGGCCGGCGCAATCTGGAGATTCTGGTGGCAGCCACCATGGAAGCCACCTTGCTGCACCACCACGGTGACGATTCCGCCATGCCGGAATTCCATCGCATCATGGAGTCGGTAAGCCGCGATGCCATCGCCGCTTACCGCCAGCTGGTGTACGAAACACCCGGCTTCACCGACTACTTTTTCGCCGCCACCCCGATTCGCGAAATTGCCGAACTCAATATCGGCAGCCGCCCCTCATCGCGCAAGGCCACCGACCGGATCGAAGACCTGCGCGCCATCCCCTGGGTGTTCAGCTGGAGCTTGAACCGTACCCTCCTCCCCGGCTGGTACGGATTCGGCAGCGCCACCCGGCAGTTCATCGCACGCGAGGGTCAGGCCGGGCTAAAACAGCTGCAGGCGATGAACGGGCAATGGGCTTTCTTCCGCGGCCTGCTGTCCAACATGGACATGGTGCTGTCCAAGACCGACATGGGCATCGCCTCGCGCTACGCCGAACTGGTGCCGGACAAGGCCCTGCGCGACCACATCTTCGGCGCCATCGAGAGCGAATGGGAAACCACGGTGGAGATGCTGTTCAAAATTACCGGCGCCAGCCACCTGTTGCAGGGCAACCCCACTCTGGCCCGCAGCCTGACCACGCGCACGCCTTACATCGACCCGCTTAACCACCTGCAAGTGTCGCTGCTGCACCGCCACCGCGCAGGCGATGACGACGAGCGGGTAAAACGCGCCATTCATCTCACCATCAACGGCATCGCCGCCGGATTGCGCAACAGCGGTTAGCGATGTCGGCGGAAAAGTACAAGCCAAATGGTGCGCCCTTCACGGTCTGGGTCAAAAATCTGCCGCCGGAACCGTAGATTGCCCCGATTTTGTCCGCGGGATGATCCACTCGAAAACAGCCGACAGCAGCGACCCGGAATCAAGGCAACTCGTAGCCGAACTCGCGCATGACCGCGCGCGCCTTCTCGCTCTTCAGAAAAAACAGGAAGGCGTTCGCTGCTGCCTGATCTTGTGCACCCGACAACAGTACCGCGCTCTGGCGGATGGGCTTATGCAGGGTGGACGGCACCAGCCACCACGAACCCTCGCGCACTTTTCCCTCGCGCATCACCTGCGACAGCGCGATGAAGGCGAGATCGGCACGTTCCGTCTGCGCCAGGCGCAAGGTCTCGATCACATCGTCGCCCTTGTCCAGCTTGCGCTGCATCGCGTTCCACATGATGAGCTTGGTCAGGGTCTCCTGCGCTGCGATGCCGTAGGGCGAAAATCGCGGATTGGCGATGGCCAGTTTGGTAAAACTGCCTTTGTTGAGGATCGCGCCGCTCTCGTCCACCAGATCCGGCTGCATGCTCCACAACACCAACCGCCCGGTGGCATAGACGAAACGGGAACCGCCGACCGCCAGCCCTTCCTGCATCAGCCGTTTGGGCATCTCCTCGTCGGCGGATAAAAACACGTCAAACGCCTCCCCTTTTCTGATCTGCGCAGACAGTTTGCCAGTGGCGCCGAGGCTCACCTTCAGTGTGTGCCCGCTTTCCTTTTTGAATAGCGTTGCGATGCGTTCCATCGGAGCGGCGAAGTTCGCTGCCACCGCAACACGCACTTCGGCGGCGGAGGCCGGGAGTGCTGCCGCCCCGAACAACAAACCGATCAGAACCAAAAAGTTAAATCCAGAATGCTTCATTTTCTCTCTCTTAAACTTGGGAAAAGCATTCACACGCGGAGACGCGGAGAATGCGGGGGCAATTCAAAGATACATGACCACAAGTCACGATCACCCAATTGGTAAAGTGCACAGTTGTTGCAACTGTCTGATTTTACTCCGCGCTCTCCGCGCCTCCGCATGATCAACTGCTGTTTTTGGGTTAAAGCGAATCAACGACCGCGCTCGGTGCTATTTCGATTTGGCATGCGCCGGGCGGAACGCTTTGCATTGTACGGGATCGGATTCAAAATACGCGCCTTCGATCAGGTCGATGCAATACGGGATCGCGGGAAACACCGCGTTCAAGCAATCATCAATCGCCGATGGTTTGCCAGGCAGGTTGAGGATCAAGCTCCTGCCGCGTATCCCAGCGGTCTGGCGCGACAGAATGGCGGTGGGCACGAATTTCAACGAGGCGGCGCGCATCAGTTCGCCAAAGCCCGGCAGCATCTTCTCGCATACCGCTTCGGTCGCCTCCGGCGTCACATCGCGCAAGGCCGGGCCGGTGCCACCGGTGGTCACCACCAGCGGGCAGCCTTCGACATCGCACAATTCGATCAGCGTCTGTTCGATCAGCGGCTGTTCGTCCGGAATCACCCGCGCCACGGCCTCCCACGGACTGGTCAGCACGCGCGCGAACCAGGCCTGCATCGCGGGGCCGCCCTTGTCCTCGTATTCACCGCGACTGGCGCGGTCGGAGACGGTTAGAAATCCGATGCGTGCTTTCATACAAAATCCTCTACAAAGTTCCACCGCAATCGCAGGTCAGGCTTCAGCCTGACGCTCTGCTGTCGGGATAAATCCCGACCTACATTTTATTCGCTGAATCCTATCTCGTCCTGGAACGCCGTACCATCCAGCAATTGCACAATGACCTGCGCGCCTGCCGCCAGCCCTGTGCTGTTCGCCGGCACCACCAGCAGGCCGTCGGCTCTGGCCATCGACAGCAATACGCCACTGCTCTGCGTGCCGGTTGCGCTGGCGATGTAACCGGCCTCGTCGCGCGTCAGTTGCACGCGGATGAACTCTGTGCGGCCGGGACAGAATTTTACCTCGTGTGCCACGCGCGCCGTGACGGTGCGCCGGTACAGGCGCGGGTTGCCCATCATGCGACGCAGGGCAGGGGCGACAAATTCTTCCACGCACACCATGCTGGACACAGGGTTCCCCGGCAGTCCAAACACCAAAGTGCCGCAGGCGGCGCATTGCGGCGTTACTCGTTGTTCGCCTCCTTGTCTATCTTCAAGATATGCCTGCGTCGGCTCGCGGCTCGCGCCTTGCACTGCATCCACCTGCGGCACTTTGGTCGGAGGCAGCATGCCGAACGCGAGCGGATGGCCGGGGCGGATCGCCACGCGCCAGAACTTCATTATCACACCCAGCTTCTCGATGGTCGGGCGCACGTAGTCGTGCACACCGACTGAGGTGCCACCGGACACCAGCAATACGTCATATTCCAGCCCGCGCCACAAATATTGTTCCAACTCAAGCGGGTCATCGCGCGCGATGCCGAGCAACACCGGCTCAATGCCGAGTGCCTGCACTTGCGCCATCAGTGCATAGCTGTTGGCATCGGGAATCTTGTTCGGATCGACGGGTTCATCCATCGCTTCCAGCTCATTGCCGGTGGACAGGATCGCCACGCGCGGGCGGCGATACACTGCAAACTGCGCCGCCTTCACTGTCGCCAGCACACCGATCACCCCCGGTGTGATTTCCGTTCCGGCGGTCAGCACCACATCTCCGATGAACATGTTTTCCCCGCGCAGGCGCATGTCATTACCCGGCTTGACTGCCTTGTTGATTTGCACCACGCTCGCCGAAATCTCTTGTGTATCTTCCACGCGGATCACCGCATCCGCGCCAGGCGGAACAGGTGCGCCGGTCATGATGCGCGCGCATTGCCCGGCGGCAAGGGTATTACGCGGCATGTCGCCCGCCCTGATGTCTTCGATAATTTCCAGGATAACCGGCGCATTCGCCACGTCCGCGCTGCGCACGGCAAAACCGTCCATCGCCGACACATCACAGGGCGGCAGGTCGCGGTTGGCGCGAATGTCCTGCGCCAGCACCCGCCCCAGCGCCTGTTCCAATCTTGCCTGCTCCGTGCCCGGCGTCCTCACCGCCTCAAGGATGATGTGTAGCGCTTCGCTTGCCTGCAGATGCTTCATTGTCCGGTTTCCTTTTCCTTGATTCAAAAATTTCCCGTCACCGGGTTAAAAACCACCTTGCAGCCGGTTCATTGCCTGCGCCACATCCTGCGGTGTATCCAGATCAGAAAAACCCCGCAGTTGCGGGTCGGCCGCCACCATCTGCGCCTCATCCACGTAGCACACCGGCAAACGGTCGAGCAGTGCGCGCAGGCTGTGCTTGCCGCTGCCGCGCAACAACTTTTGTACCTCGCCCAGGCATTCCCTGGCATAGAACGCAGCCAGCGGTTGCGGATGACCGCCGACCCGCGGCACGACCGCCTGGCAATCGTTGCGAAACTGCGCCAGATGCCCGATGAGCACCGGGGTGATGAACGGCATGTCGCAGGCCAGCACAAATATCCACGGCGTGGTCGCGCGTTCCAATCCGGCTGCCAGTCCGGCCAACGGTCCGCTGTACGCGGGATCATCGCAGACTTGCGGCAGGTCGATCTCGGAACGGGGTTGGCGCACGCTGATGATAACTTCGGCAAACATGGGTTGCAGCGTAGCGGCTACACTTTGCAGTAGCGTTTCCTCTCCCAGCAGCAGATTGGCTTTATCCTGCCCCATGCGCCGCGACCCCCCCCCCGCCAGAATCAGCGCGCTGCAATTTTCAATCATTTCAATTCGAGGATAAAGCGCACGATGGAGGCAATGTCATCCAGCCCGAAATGCGGCAGCTGCGGGTAAACCTCGCCCATGTCGGTGACGATGGCGATGAGCCCGTCCTCGACTAGGCAGCGCGGCGGTTTGGCGCAGGCGCGCCGCAGCACTTCGATCTTGGCCCCGCCGCCGAGCGAAAAACCCTCCGCCAGCACCAGATCCGCCTCGCCCAGAAAGCGTTGCGCCAGTTGCTCCGGTTCGCGCTCTGCTTTCGCGTCGGCGATCAATTGCAGCACATCACGGGTAAGCAACATGCTCATCACCGCACCCGCCTCCTTGTAGCGGAAGCTGTCCTTGCCCGGCGTATCCAGCACCACCTTGTGATGCGCGTGTTTGATGGTGGCGACTTTCACGCCTTGCCCGGTCAACTCGCGAATCAGTTTTTCCACCAGGGTGGTCTTGCCCGCACCGGAATGGCCGACGACGGAAATGACGCGCGGCTTCATGGATGCGGCACCACCCAGGCATCTCCCTGCGGTGTGACCTCCTTTTTCCAGATCGGCACGCGCTGTTTTAACTCGTCGATGATCCAGCGGCAGGCCTCCAGCGCGGCGACGCGGTGCTCCGCGCCGGTGGCGATGAACACGATGTTGTCGCCGCCCTGCACGGTGCCGATGCGGTGCACGATGCGCGCGTCCAGCAGGCCGAATTGGGCGATGGCTTCCTCGCGCAGTTTGCGCATTTCGGAAAGCGCCATGCTGCCGTAGGCATCGAAGCTAATCTCGCTGACGTCACGCCCTTCGGAAAAATCGCGCGCGCAGCCCAGAAAGGTGCCGATGCCGCCCATGCGTCGGGATCTGCCCTTAAGTGCCGCGATTTCTTCATCCTGCGAGAAATCTTCCGTTTGAATGCGGACTGCTTCTTTCATTTAACCTCCCGAAAACTTGGCCATGAAAGCCACTTCACTGTTGTCCGCCAGCGGCAACGCGAGGTCGCGCACATGTTCGCCGTTCACCGCCATCATGCTGACGATCTCGAACGCGCGCGCATGCTGTGCGGCCAAGCCATCGCGCAGTTGTTGCAACGTCATGCCGGCATGGAAATCGGCCCGCAACTGATTGCTGCCTATCCGGTCCGCCACCGGCCCGAAAAATACTACCCTGATCATCTGTTCACCCCCCGTTGCCAGATACCGCTCTTGCCGCCGCGTTTCTCTTCCAACTGCACATTCTCGATGCGCATGCCACGGTCGATTGCCTTGCACATGTCGTAGATGGTGAGCAGCGCCACATTGGCAGCGCACAGCGCTTCCATCTCGACGCCGGTCTGCCCGCTGCAGGTCGCCGTGGCCAGCACTTTGATGCCGACACAGCCTTCGCTGTCCGCCTCCGGCACTTCGCTGAACGCGATATCCACGCCCGTCAGCATGATCGGATGACACATGGGAATGATGTCCGGCGTGTGTTTGGCCGCCATCACCGCGCCCACATCGGCCACGGTCAGCACATCGCCCTTGGCGATACCGCCCGCCCGGATGCGTTCCAGCGTGGCGGGCTGCATGCGCAGCACACCGCTGGCGATGGCGACGCGCGCGGTTCCGGACTTGGCCGACACATCGACCATGCGCGCGCGGCCTGCATCTGAAAAATGGGTTAAATCCTTCATGCTGTCACTTTCAATCTGCGGTGATAGATTGCGCCGATTTTACAGCGCGGCACAATGCAGCGTCAGCCAATGTCCACCCCTCGTTATTTTCGTACGGAATGGTATAGTCGCGCCATCACGCAACACTCCTCAAGTCCATCTGAATTCCCACCCCAGACCCACGCCTTCGACAGCCATGAACGACCAGCAACTGTTACGTTATAGCCGCCACATCCTGCTCGAAGAAATCGGCATTGCGGGGCAACAGCAGCTGCGGGATGCGAGAGTGCTCATCCTCGGCATGGGCGGATTGGGTTCGCCTGCCGCGCTGTACCTTGTCGCCAGCGGTGTTGGACGACTCATACTTTGCGACGACGATGCGGTCGAGTTAAGCAATTTGCAACGCCAGATCATCCATCGCACTTCCTGTATCGGGCAAGCAAAAGTCGCATCGGCACAAAATCTGCTGCAGGACATCAATCCGGATGTCGAGTGCATCGCACTGCCTTTCCGCCCAGACACAAAAGAACTGCATGCGCTGGTCGCTGACAGTGATGTGGTGCTTGATTGCAGCGACAATTTCGCCACACGTTACGCCGTCAACCGCACCTGTTTTGCACTAAAAAAACCGCTGGTGTCGGGCGCAGCAATCCAGTTCCACGGACAGGTCGCGGTGTTCGATTTTCGCCGCGACGATGCGCCGTGCTACAACTGCCTATTCCCCGAAGATCTTCAGTCGGCCGAACTGCGTTGCGCCACCACTGGCGTGTTCGCGCCGCTGGTCGGCATCATCGGTGCCATGCAGGCGGGCGAGGCACTGAAGTTACTGATGGACATAAAACGGGGGTTACACGGCAAACTGATCAGCATTGATGCACTGAACATGAATGTCCTGCAGACACGCCTGGGCAGGGATCCCGCCTGCCCGATTTGCGGCAACACATGACCCCTGTTTCAACCACCGATATACGACATCTCAATTTTGGCGGAAGAGTGGGCGCCCGACAGGTGGCGCAATTCGGAATAGCGGTCGGCGCGTTGCCCCCATCCTTCCGCAAGCAGATTGAGCAGCACCTGGTCGCCCGCTCCCGCACGCAACGGAGTGCGCAAATCCAGTCCATGCTCCGCGAATAGACAGGTATAGAGCCTGCCATCTGTCGCCAGACGGACACGGGTACATTCATGGCAGAAGGATTGAGTAACGGCGGCGATAATGCCGATCTCACCCGCACCATCGGCGTAGCACCAGCGTGTGGCCACTTCTCCCGCATAGTCTGCACCGATCGCCCGCAGCGGATAGTGCACCGCGATACGATCGAGAATCTCGCCCGCCGGCACGACCTCATCCATGCGCCAGCTGTTGCTGCTACCGACATCCATGAATTCAATGAAGCGCAACACCATACCGCTGTGGCGAAAGTGCGCCGCCATCGGCAGGATGTCACGGTCGTTGACCCCGCGCTTGACCACCATGTTAATCTTGATCTGTTCAAAACCGGCTGCCTGCGCGGCTGCAATGCCGTCCAGAACGGTGCTGACAGGAATGTCGGTATCACTCATGCGCTGAAAGGTGTTGCCACACAAGCTATCGAGGCTGACTGTGAGCCGTGCCAGCCCGGCATCTTTCAAGGCACGGGCTTTCTTGGACAGCAGCACCGCATTGGTGGTAAGCGCAATCTCGACCGGTTTGCCCTCGCTGGTATTGAGACGGGCGAGTTTTTCGATCAGCCGTTCGACCCCGCGCCGCAACAGTGGTTCACCCCCGGTTAGGCGAATTTTCCGCACCCCAAGCTGGATAAACAGGCGCGCCATATGCTCGGTCTCCTCAAAGGTGAGCAGCTCCGCACGCGGCAGAAAAGTGTGGTTTGCGTCGAATATTTCGCGCGGCATGCAATAGGTGCAGCGCAGGTTACAGCGGTCGGTGACAGAAATGCGCAGGTCGCGCAGCGGACGCCGCAAAGTGTCACGCAGGGGCAGCGCGTAATCTTGCGCCACGTCCAGCTTGCGATAATCCTGTGCGGTGTGACCGGGCATGGCAATCCGAAAGGTTTTCATTCCGCCTGTTCCTGTTTCCTGTCAGGCATCCTGTCAGCAACCAGCACCCCCATCTCGTACAGCAGCCACATCGGCACCGCCAGCAGGAATTGGGAGATGACATCCGGCGGGGTCAGAATCGCACCCACAACAAAAGCGCCAACAATGACATAGGGGCGCGCCTCGCGCAGCTTGGCGGGTGTCACCATACCAAGATGCGCCAGCACAACCACGACGACCGGCACCTGAAACGAGACACCAAAGGCGAGGAACATACCCAGGGCAAAGCTGAGGTATTTGTCGATATCGGTCATCACCGCAACCCCCTGCGGTGCGCTGGCAATAACAAAACTAAACACCGCCGGAAACACTACAAAATAGGCGAACGCCATACCCGCGGCGAACAACACCAGGCTGGCCAGAATCATGGGCAGCAAAAAGCGTTTCTCGTTGGCATACAAACCGGGTGCGACAAAGCGCCAGACCTGCAGCAGCACATAAGGCAGCGCCAACAGAAACGCGGCCATCAAAGTAACTTTGACCGGCACAAAAAATGGTGTGGTGACATCGGTCGCGATCATTTGTGTGCCCTGCGGCAACTTGGCAAGCAAGGGCTGCGCCAGCAGGGCATACAAATCCGCCGCCCAGGGAAACAGGCACAGAAAAACGACCAGGATGCCGAGCAGGCTGCGGGTAAGGCGGGCGCGCAACTCAATCAGATGAGCGACGATGGAGTGATTCTCACTCATGGACGGTCGGGCGGAGGGATGGGCTGCGATGGCGCGGGAACGGTCTGTTCCCGATCTTCGTCGGGGCGCTCGAGCTCTTTTTCCAGCGTGGCCAGGTTGCCGGTGATACCGCCAGCGGCCTCCCGCACCGAACGTTCCAGTGCTGCGGTATTGGCTTTGGCTTTGTGCTCTATCTCGCGCAATTCTTCCAGTTCGATACTGTTGCCGACATCCTGTTTGACCTTGTTGATGTAGCGCTGGAGGCGCCCCCACCATTGCCCCATGGTACGGGCGACCTTGGGCAGGCGCTCGGGGCCGATCACGACCAGCGCCACAACCATGATGCTCAGGATCTCTGTAAATCCGATATCAAACATCGAAAGACTCCGGCCGCATCAGGCTCAAGCCTTGTGTTCTGTTTTATTTTTGGCTTCGCCCTCGACCACCCGATCGTCATCCTGCAGCTTCTTCGCCGCCTCATCCTCGCTGCGCATCCCTTCCTTGAAGCCCTTGACCGCGCCGCCNNATGCCAGATACTGAATGAACCCATGTTTTGCTCCCGGATTTAAAGTGTGACTGCAAAGTTGGAATGTGACTGACACGCACCCCATTCCGGGCACGATGATACCCGAAGTTGCGGCAGGCTATTCATGCCAAAAGACAAGCAACGCAAAGAAGTTTTGTTCGCAATGAAGTGGAATAGCAGCGCTATTTTCGAAGTCCGGCCGGAATTGGTCGGAGTGAGAGGATTC
>DISA01000066.1:5955-9422 GCA_002421915.1 Gallionellaceae bacterium UBA6222 | reverse complement strand
GCCACGCGGCGCTTCTCGCCGCCGGAAAGGTTCTTGATCACGGCATCCCATTCGGGCAGACGCAGCGCATCGGCGGCGATCTCCATCTGGTGCGAGGCATCGCTGCCGCTGGCGGCGATGATGTTCTCCAAACGCGCCTGCTCGGCGGCGAGTGCATCAAAATCGGCATTCTCGTCGGCGTAAGCGGCATACACCTCCTCCAGTTTGGCTTGCGCCTGCATCACTTCGCCCAGCGCGGATTCGACTTCCTGGCGCACGGTCTTGGCCGGGTCGAGCACCGGCTCCTGTGGCAGGTAACCGATCTTGATGCCGGGCAGGTGCTGCACTTCGCCGTCGTATTCCTTGTCCTGCTGCGCCATGATGCGCAGCACGGTGGATTTACCCGAGCCGTTCAGACCGAGCAGGCCGATCTTGGCGCCGGGGAAGAAGGANNTCACGCGGAGCATGGACATCACATATTGACCTTGTGCCATTTGCTTGTGCTTTCTTTGCTGGAGGTTGATTCAAAAAGGTGGCGTAGCTTACCCCATGGCGAGCGTCTCGCCCACCTGCGCTTTGGCATACCACGCGTTCAATTCGGCGGCGCTGCGATTTTTACCCCATGCGGCAACGTCCGCTTCGGCGATGGGTAGGTACGGGCCGTGCTTCACTTCGAAGATGACCGCGCCGGTGTCGCGCGACAGCACGGCGTGCCAGCCGCCGGCCGGAATCTCGACCACGCTGGTGTTCTCGCCCAGCTCGACCCGCTCGGTGACGTCTCCCGCGTCGTTGAAGGTCAGAACGGTGAAACACCCGCGCAGGGCAGCCAACACTTCCCAAGTGTGCGGGTGACGGTGCGGCAGAACCAGGGTGTCCGGCTCCATCGCGATGGCGAGGCGCTGGATGGGATCGCTTAATTCCGTATGCAGATTGGAATTGGCGCGCAACCGTGGCGATTGTCGGGCTTGCTGGCCGAGGCGAGTCAGATCGTTGGCGGTGAGTTTCTTCAAGATAACCTCCTGTGTAAGGGCTGATTTTACAGAAACTGGCTGTGCCGGTTGCTGATGCTTTGAAGTCGCCGCAACTCCCTATAGAATCGGCGACCATGTCCAGCCAATTACGCAACCGCCTGCTGTTTGTCCTTTTTTGTTGTGCCACCGGCATGGCACATGCTCAAGAAGAAATCGCCAAGGCTGAATTTGTGGTTGAGGCCGATCCTTATTACTCCAATATCGGCTACAACATCCCGCTCACCGGGCAACCGATCCCGACCATCACCTCGGACAGCGAGGCAGTGATCTACCGGGAGCTGATTCAGGGCTCGTTGATTCCGCGCTACATGACACTCGAAGCCAGCGTCTATCCGATGCCCGTTCTAGGCACTTGGCTCAAGTCACACCAGCGCGGTCTGTATGACAGCGGTGAGGTCGGCGGTAGCGGCTTTAACCTGATCGAATCACTGACGGCCGGATTTCAGGAGCCGTGGGCACTTTCCGCGTTCTTTGGCAATGTCGCAAAACTACGGCGGCCGGGTCAACCCGGTGGTGGTGAGAATTACGGCTACACCGGCTATCTGCTTAACGTTGGCGCAAAGCACATCAAGAACAACACAATGGTCGATGATGACTGGTTCGAATTGGAATGGAAGATCAAGGGCAAACTTGATTATCCCGGCAGAAAACTCTCCTGGAGTTTGCGCGGAGGCACCAAAGTCCACCGCAATCCTGATGTCAACGACATCTACTACCTGGCGGCATCGCGCAGCCACACCGAGGTGAATCTGCCTTTTCTGGGCTGGCTGGAAAATGCCAGCATGGATATGCGCCTGCATTTTCTGCAGCGTGACGGCAAACCGGTACGCGCCGAGTTGATCGCCGGAAAGAAATTCCCCTCTCCACGGCTGGACATCATTCCCACCCTCAGCGCCGGTTTCATCTGGAATAGTCCTGATGAGTACTCCGGCCCGCTTCGCGATAGAACCGGCAACCGCCTGACTTTCATCCTGCGGCCTTCGTTCGAGTTCTGACACTCACTTTATTTTTCGACAGGAACTCCGGATATGTGCGGCCTCTGCGGCGAATTACGCTTCGATCATCAGCTCCCCGACCCTGCCGTCCTGAACCGGATGACGGCAATGCTCGCCCGGCGCGGACCCGATGCGACGGGGGTCTATACCGACGGGCCGCTTGCGCTGGGTCATCGTCGGCTGGCCATCATCGATCTGTCCGAGCGTGCCGGGCAGCCGATGGCGGATGAGGCGCTGCACCTCACGCTGGTGTTCAACGGCACGATCTACAACTATCGCGACCTGCGTGCCGAGCTGGCCGAAATGGGCTACGAGTTTTTCTCCGAAAGCGACAGCGAGGTCATCCTCAAGGCCTACCATGCGTGGGGCGAGCATTGTGCTACCCATTTCACCGGCATGTTCGCCTTCGCCATATGGGACGCGCGCGCACGAACACTGTTCATGGCACGCGACCGTTTCGGCATCAAACCCCTGTACTACGCTATGGATGGCGCAGCACTGCGTTTCGCATCCACGGTGCAGGCCTTGCTGGCGGCAGGCGGTGTGGATCGCAGTCTCGACCCCATTGCACTGCATCATCACCTGACCTTGCACGCCGTGGTTCCCGCACCGCGCACTTTACTCAATGGCATCAAGAAACTGCCGCCCGCGCACTGGATGCGTATCGATGCAAACGGCGAGCTGGAACTGCAATGTTATTGGTCACTCGATGCGACGCGCCCGGCTGCCGACCTGAGTGAAGAGGAATGGCTCCACGCCACCCGTCATGTGCTGAAGAAAGTGATTGAGCGCCATCGCCTCGCGGCGGATGTGCCGGTCGGGGTATTACTCTCCGGCGGTCTGGATTCCAGCCTGATTGTGGCGCTCCTGGCCGATCATGTGCAGAACCTGCACACTTTCTCCATCGGCTTCGAGGATATCGAAGGCGAGACTGAACAAGGCAACGAGTTCGAGTATTCGGACCAGATCGTCGCGCGCTACAGAACGCGCCACCAGAAATTTTTGATTCCCAATCGTGATGTGTTGGCACGCCTCCCGGAAGCCGTGCGCAGCATGTCGGAACCGATGGTGAGCCAGGACAACATCGCTTTTTATTTGCTATCGGAGCGTGTTTCGCATGAAGTCAAAGTCGTGCTGGCGGGGCAAGGGGCGGATGAAGTATTCGGCGGCTATTTCTGGTATCCGCAGATGGCGGCGGCGCAGGGCAGCGCACTGGAGCGTTTCCGCGATTATTACTTTGACCGTGACCATGCTGAATATCTGCAGACGGTCACGCCATGCTTTCACAATGGCGATGTCACGAGCGACTTCGTGCAGCGGGAACTGGCGCGGCCCGGTGCGGATACCTTTCTCGACCAAGTGTTGCGCTTCGATGTCACCACCCTGGTGGTGGACGATCCGGTCAAACGCATGGACAACATGAGCATGGCATGGGGACTGGAAGCGCGCGTGCCCTTCCTTG
>DISA01000066.1:5293-5918 GCA_002421915.1 Gallionellaceae bacterium UBA6222 | reverse complement strand
AGGGCTATTTCCCGGTGCCCGCGCTGAAGTATGTGCGCGGCGAATTTCTGCAATTCATGCGCGACGTGCTGCTATCTGATGCCTGTCTGCAACGCGGATTATTCGAACGCGCATATGTCGAGAAATTGCTTGCCGCGCCAGAGTCGCATTACACCCGCCTCAACGGCAGCAAACTGTGGCATCTGGCGTTGCTGGAATACTGGCTGCAACTAAACGTGGACACAGCACATCAATAGTCTGCTGCGCTGTAACGTGTCGCAGCCGCAAGTCCGACACTCGTTTGCCGGGTTGCCACGCAGGCGTCCTTGCATTCATTGGGTAAATCCAACCCATATCAGAGGGCGTTAAAAAAGCCGCTACAGCGGCTTTTTTATTCAACCCGCACCGGTTTATGCCAGCGCCTTGATTACGTCCTCAACCACTTTTTTCGCGTCACCGAACACCATCATGGTCTTGTCGAGATAAAACAGGTCGTTATCGAGGCCGGCGTAACCGGTTGCCATTGAGCGTTTGACCACCAGCACAGTGCGCGCCTTGTGCACTTCGAGAATGGGCATGCCGTAGATGGGGCTGGATTTGTCGTTCTTCGCGGCTGGATTGACCACGTCGTTGGCACCGATCACCA
>DISA01000066.1:433-5265 GCA_002421915.1 Gallionellaceae bacterium UBA6222 | reverse complement strand
GCACGTTCATATGGCCCGGCATGCGTCCCGCCACCGGGTGGATGGCGTAGCGCACCTTGACGCCTTTTTCCGCGAGCAGATTGGACATCTCTTTGATGGCGTGCTGCGCGCGCGCCACGGCCAGACCGTAACCGGGCACGATGATGACCGAAGAAGCATTGCCCATGAGGAATGCGGCATCGTCCGCACTGCCGCTGCGATAGGTTTTTTGCTTCCCGTCGCCGCTGTCGGCCGCCGCCGCTTCACCGCCGCCGAAGCCACCGAGGATTACATTGAGGAAGGCGCGGTTCATCGCCTTGCACATGATGTAGGACAGGATGGCACCGGAGCTGCCGACCAGCGAGCCGGCGATGATCAGCATGTTGTTGTTGAGGGTGAAGCCGATACCCGCCGCCGCCCAGCCCGAATAGGAGTTCAGCATCGAGATCACCACCGGCATATCCGCTCCGCCGATAGGCACGATCAGCAGCACACCCAACAGCAGCGCGATGGCGGTCATGATCAGAAATGGCGTCCAGCCCGGTTCCAGGAAGAAGGCGACGCCAAAACCGACCATCACGATTCCCAGCCCCAGATTTAGCCAGTGTTGCCCGGCGAAACGAATCGGCTTGCCAGACATTTTGCCGGACAGCTTGAGAAAGGCGATGATGGAACCGGTGAAGGTGATCGCACCGACGAAGGTACCGATGAACAGCTCGATGCGGTTGCTGGAGTGCAACATTTCACCGGGTAAAGCAATGCCGTAGGCGACAGGGTTGTTGAAGGCCGACATCGCGACCAGTACCGCCGCCAAACCGACCAGCGAGTGCATCGCCGCCACCAGTTCCGGCATCGCCGTCATCTGGATGCGGTTGGCAACCACCGCACCGATGCTGCCGCCGACGGCGATGGCGATCAGGATATACCCCCAGTTGTGGGTCACGGTCAGCGTGGTCAGCACGGCGATAGCCATACCGATCATACCGAATTGATTGCCGCGCCGCGAAGTGGCGGGGGAGCTCAAGCCTTTCAGTGTCAGGATGAACAGAACAGCAGCGACCAGATAAGCGATTGCAACAAAATTGGCTGACATTTGGATTCCTTATTTGCTCTTTTTCTTGAACATATCCAGCATGCGTTTGGTCACGAGGAAACCGCCAAACACGTTGACTGCAGCCAGTGTCACCGCCACCAATCCCAATACCGTGCCTACATCCATTTCCTGTGGCGCAGCCGCCAGCATGGCGCCGACGATGATGATGCCGGACACGGCATTGGTCACCGCCATCAGCGGGGTATGCAGCGCCGGGGTGACGTTCCACACCACGTGGTAGCCGACGAAGATTGCCAGCACAAATACGGTAAGGTTCAGAATTACAGGGTCGACTCCGCTCATTATCAGGCTCCTTATTTGGTCACGACGGCGCCGTCGATCGCGATCAGCGATCCGGCGATGATGTCATCTTCACGATTGATGTTGATGGCGCCACCGTTCTTGGGGTCGCACAAAAGGTTGAGGAAATTGAGCAGATTGCGCGCATAGAGAGCCGATGCATCCGCCGCCACCGAACCGGCCAGATTGGGATCACCCACCAGCGTCACACCATGCTTGACCACGGTCCGGTTCAGTTCGGTCAAGGGGCAGTTGCCGCCCGCCTCGGCTGCCAGATCGACGATCACCGAGCCGGGTTTCATCGACTTGACCATCTCTTCCGTGACCAGCACCGGTGCGGGACGCCCCGGGATCAGCGCGGTCGTGATGACCACATCGGCCTGCGCCACGCGCTTGGCGACTTCCGCCTTCTGCCGGTCCATCCAGCTTTGCGGCATCGGCTTGGCATAGCCGCCCACCCCCGCTGCCGCTTCGCGTTCCTCGTCGGTCTCGTAGGGCACATCAATGAACTTGGCCCCCAGCGATTCCACTTGCTCCTTCACCGCCGGACGCACATCCGACGCTTCGATCACCGCGCCCAGACGCTTGGCGGTGGCAATAGCCTGCAAACCGGCCACACCCACGCCCAGCACCACCACGCGCGCGGCTTTCACCGTCCCGGCAGCGGTCATCAGCATGGGGAAGAAACGTTTGTACAGATTGGCCGCCACGATCACCGCCTTGTAGCCGGCAATGTTCGCCTGCGAAGACAACACATCCATTGCCTGCGCGCGCGAGGTGCGCGGCAGTTTTTCCATCGAGAAAGCGGTGATACCCTGCTTGGCATACGCCGCAACCTGATCCGCGTTGTGCGGGTTAAGCAGACCGACCAGCACAGTGCCTTTGTTGCATTGCCCCAGCTCGTCGGCGCTCGGCGCCCTGACCTTGAACACGATCTCCGACTGCGCATAGATTTCCGCCGCACCGACCAGCTTTGCACCAGCCGCCGCATACTCCGCGTCCGGGATGCTCGCGCCGGCACCGGCACCTTGTTGCACCGCCACCTGATGCCCTGCGGCAAGCATCTTCTTGACCGTCTCCGGCGTCGTGGCGACGCGGGTCTCGCCTGCAAGTGTTTCCGCAGGAATGCCTATACGCATGTAATTTCTCCTCTAAACAATTTGCTGGACTTGATGCTTTAAAGCGCGGCGGATTATAGCCGAAGCTCCGGCGAAGTCATCTTGCAAATCCATACCACCCGGCTGAAGCCGGAGGAGAGGCAGCACTGCGTAGCGAGCGCATCTGCATAACAAATCCATCCTGTCCAACCAACAAAAGTAATGAGCGTAACTCACCGAAAGCAAAGAATGGACAATGCAGTTATCCCAATCAATTTACTGTCCATGTAGACAATAAAAAACTTCACTGATTAAAATACATTAAATACATTGCTATATATAAAACAGCACATTGCGCAATTATATAAATGCTAATACTGCTTGACTTATACTGTTTAATTAGGTAAATATGCGAGTGTCTAAATCACCTATTTGAACTGTTCAAGTTATGCTAACCAGTTTTGAAGTCATGCAGGCGGCCAATATTTCCCGTGCCACACTCAACAATTACATCGCGCAGGGACTGCTGCCGCGTCCACTGGTAAAGAACCCGGAGCCCGGAGCTTCAACACAGGCGCGCCAGATTGGCTATTTCCCCGACGAAGTACTGGAACGCTTGGAACGCATTCGGCAACTTAAAAAAGATGGTTACGCCATGGCAGAAATTGGCAAACAAATGGAGTTGGCTGGTTTACAGACACTGGAGGTTCCCATGCAAGCGCACAAAACAACTCAAGCTCACCCCCCCGAATCTGTTGCACGCCCCGATACGGCGAATAACATAAAGGAGCCAGCCCACCCTGCGATGCCGGCAGAGCCCCACCTCCTCCGGCTATCGATTGACCACATCCCCTTCCCTGCGTACATGGTCAACTACAATTTCGAGTTAACCTGGTACAACGAAGCGGCGCGCACCGAGCTACTGGGCGGGTTCGACCGCCTCCCCGCAGACATCAAGGAACGCAATGCGCTGGACTACCTGCTGAAGGGGAAGCTGGGCAGGAGTGGCGCCAATCGTGAGGAGCTGCTTCAATCCTACCTGTTAATGGGCAAGGGGCGCCTTTCGCGAAATGACCTGATGGATGTACTGACCGGACACTCCAACACGCCGGCCATGCAGGAAGGGGTGCCTCTTGCCGAGCCTCATCCCAACGGTACACTGTTACAGCTCCCCCTCACCCTGCGTGCTGAAAATAACGAGATTACCCGTTACAACGTCTATGCCTCCTATTACCGCGAAGGTATCCTGCTCGTCTATCAGCCCGGCCACGCCGACAATGATAGCTTGCTGGGTTTGCTGGAACGGCGCGACGAAGTCATTCGTAATCTGCTGAAAAAACGTCTGCCTGTACTGACGGACCTCGCCGTACTGGTCGCAGACCTGCAAAACTCGGTGCGCATCTGTACCGAACTGCCGCCGGAAGAATACTTTGAACTCATCAATCAGATCTGGTCCACCATGGAGCCCATCTTCCGCAAGTATTACGGCACCCACGGCAAGCATGTGGGTGACGGCATGGTGTATTACTTTTTCCCGCAACCTGACTGCAATTACATCTCCAATGCCTTGGTGTGCGCGCAGGAAATGAAGGCCGCAATGCGCAGGATCAGCAAGGAGTGGCAGCTGCGCAAGAACTGGCTCAACGAGCTGTATCTCAACACCGGACTCAACGAGGGGCAGGAATGGCTGGGTGTCTTCCACATCGAAACCAAGGTGGAATTCACGGTGCTGGGCGACACCATCAACCACGCTGCCCGCTTGTCAGACTTTGCACGTGGCGGCGCCATATGGGCCACCAAAGGCATGCTGGGCAAGTTGTCCGCAAAAGAACGGCAACGTGTTCAATTCGGCATACGTCGCCATGATGCCGAAGGACGTGAAGTGCTGGTTGGGGCAACCTATTCAAGAATCAAAGAACTGGCTGGTACCGGCAGTCAGCACAACGAGAAGTTGAACGATATCGCCGCACTGCCAGTAACCGAAATTATCGATGTAATGGATTAACACAGACCTTGTTGGAGCCGTTTCACGCAGAAAGTGTGAAGGCAGGAGATTGTTCAGACAGCGGCAGTGCACCACCTTCAGAGACCGCAATAATTCATATTTTCTATCAACGAATTAGGGCGAATATGGATTGGTGGGCGGTACTGGGTTCGAACCAGTGACCNNTACCACTGAGCTAACCGCCCAATCGAGGGCGCGCATTTAATCACAGGGCCACATTGCGGGTCAATTTGTTTTATCCGGCTCTGCCTTCCGGCGTAAAATGCGCGCCCCTATTTATTTACGGCCTTATTTCCAGCCTCGCTATCAGGAAAAGTTATGACAGTTCGCACTCGTTTTGCCCCCAGCCCCACCGGCT
>DISA01000066.1:0-333 GCA_002421915.1 Gallionellaceae bacterium UBA6222 | reverse complement strand
AGCGCATGCCGCGCTACAAGGAAGTCATCCAGAAAATGTTGGCGACGGGGCAAGCCTATTACTGCTACACCTCGCCGGACGAACTGGATGCCATGCGCGAAGCGCAGCGAGCGCGCGGCGAAAAGCCCCGTTACGATGGAACATGGCGCCCGGAGCCCGGCAAGACTTTGCCGCCTGTTCCGGCCGATATCAAACCCGTGGTGCGCTTCAAAAATCCGGACGAAGGCACCGTCGGCTGGAAAGATTTGGTCAAAGGCCATATCGAATTCAGCAACACCGAACTGGACGACCTCATCATCGCCCGGTCGGATGGCACGCCGACCTACAACTTCT
>DISA01000010.1 GCA_002421915.1 Gallionellaceae bacterium UBA6222 | reverse complement strand
GGGGGGAAGTCCGACGGGCTGCTAGAACATCCGGATGGCCCACCAGTAGACATCATTGAGGTGGACAGCGATGAGGTGTCACCCGTAACGCCGGATGATGAATTGTCAGACGAAAACGAAGAAAGCGAAGAAGGTGAAACAGGCCTTCAGGAAAAGCTAAATCGCCGCACCTTTGTAGTATCGAGCAAAAACCTACTTTCGCAACCACAATGGGTGTCAGTAAGTGAAGTCTTTCAATCGACCGATGACACAAAACTATTGAAGAAATCTGGAATTCAATCTTGGGATGATCCTCGCTTCCAGAAATATTCCGACCGTCTGAAGAAACTCCGCTCCATCAAACAATATCAATATGTAGTTCATGTATTGGAACGCAGCATGAGCTATGAGGAGGTGACGGAGATTTTCGTGCGAGTGAATTCCCTTGGGGCGAAGCTACGATCCTCCGACCTCGCACTCGCACAGATGACCTCGCGCTGGCCCAACCTGTTAAAGGACTTAGAGAGATTTCAGGACGAATGTGAGCAGAGCTGGTTCACTATCGAACTTGGCCAGTTGGTAAGGGGCATAGTAATTTTTGCAACAAAACAATGTTTGTTCCGAAGTGTTGCCAGCACCCCAATTGATGCGCTCAAGGAAGGATGGAAGCAAGCCCAAGAAGGACTGCGCTTTGCCATTAACTTCCTTCGCACCAATGCCGGAATTGAAGATGAATCTCTGTTGTCTTCGCCGATGTTCATTCATGTCCTTGCAGCAGTAAGCCGTGTCAAAGACAACAAACTGACTGCAGACGAGCAGAACAAACTGTTGCACTGGCTGCTGGTCGCCAATGCTCGCGGCCGATATTCGCGTGGTTCAACTGAAAGTTTGCTCAATGAAGACTTATCCATAATTTTCAAAACTGGCGATGTGGGTGGGCTACTGGAGCCAGTAAGGCGTCAGTTCGGCAGACTGAACATTGAACCCGGCGATCTAGCGGGGCGCGGAGTGAATAGCCCCCTATTCTCTCTGTCATACCTTGCGCTGAAGGCTTCTGGAGCCAAAGACTGGTATAGCGGCCTTGGTTTGTCGCTGACTCATCAGGGAAAGCTGCACTTCATTCAATGGCATCACATCATCCCAAAATCACTCCTGAAAGAATGTGGGTATGAAACTGGCGAAATCAATGAAATAGCCAATATGGCCTTTATCACTGGACAGACTAATCGGCGTATCAGCAATAAAGAGGCAACAGGCTACCTCGTTGATATAGTCACCAAGCAAGGAGAAGATGCACTCCACAGTCAGTGCGTACCAACTGATTCAGAACTTTGGGCAACAGAACGATACAGAGATTTTTTACAGAGCCGCCGTACAGCACTGGCAGAGCGAATGAACCACTTTATCAATGAGACGGCAAAACTATGAGCAATTTAAAGTGAGCTAATGGGAGCTAATGGGGTCGGGTTCGGATTGTTCTGCACACCACAAAGGTAAGCAATGTGGGCGTAATAGGGGAAGCACCACGGCTTCCAGCCACCCCTTCCCCGCCCTGTGTCTTGCCACCGACTCTTTGTTGCCACTCAAGAGTTGATGTAACGCTCCATCTGCTCGATGATGAAATCCTGTTCCGAAATCTTCTCTTTGACCAGATCGCCGATGGACACAATACCGAGGATATTCTGCTGTTCGTCAAGCACCGGGAGATGACGAAAAAACCGCTCCGTCATCAGTGCAAGACATTGTGAAACTTCCATATCCGTCGTTATGTAGCGGACCTTCGACGACATCACATCACGCACCGTGGTTTCCCGAGGATCACGGCAGATCGACGAGACCTTATGCAGACAATCACGTTCGGTGAAGATACCAATCAGTTTTTTGCCCTCGACGACCATGACAGCCCCGATGTCGCGGTCATGCATCAACTCCATTGCGCTCAACACCGGATCGTCGGGTGACACGGTGGTGAGCGGCTTCTTCTTTCCGGCCAGAATCTGTTTGATCGTTTTCATGATTTCTCCCAAAAGATTTTATTGATTGAAGTCTTGTGATTGAGTCGCTTCGATATAACTCACGCCAACGACGAGCTTTGTAACCAACCCAATAACTGTGCTCCGGTTTATCAGGTTGGCACCGGTTTTGCCTGTGGGTCTGTTCAGACATGTTCCGCAGACCGGGAAAGGCGTCGCACCGTTTCGAGTATCCGCAACACTGATACCCCCGTCAACTGCCACGCCATAAAGCGCAATCCATGCAAAATCATCCATCAGCCGATCTGCAGCAGGCAAGCACGGGGAATTCGGGATTTAAGGAATGTCCAAAAAAATTAGCAGGGGCGGATTACTCTGCACATCACAAAGGCAAGCAACGGAGATTCCGATTTGGATGTTCTTCAGCGGCATCGTCGGTGCCGTGCCGGTGGATGTCACCGAGATTTACGCAGCCAAGCTCGGCATCACCAGCGGCGTTAACCGGGACTGCAACACCTGTTACCCGGTGTTGCACCCGCCGCACCCTCCTTGCACCTTTGCCTCGTGCGGCGCATAGTGATCCGGCCGCATAACCACACGAAAAGGAGTTCATCATGTTAAAGAGACCTATTTCAATATCTGTATTGGCCGGTGCTTTGGCAGTTCTCTCGGGGCCGCTGTTTGCGGCGGACCCGGTTCGCGACCAGACCAAGGATCAAACACAGGATCAGGAGCGCATCTATGGCAGTCAGTTGATGACGCAAGCGGAGCGGAATGCGTACCGCGCCAAAATGCGGGCTGCCAAGACAGAGCAGGAGCGCGAAAGGATCAGAAACGAGCACCATGAGCAAATGATGGCACGCGCCAAAGAACGCGGCGTGACACTGCCGGATGTGCCGCCCGCAGGCGGTGGGATGATGGGCCCCGGCGGCGGGATGCGTCCTGGCGGCGGGATGCGCCAGGGCGGCGGATACTGAGCTTCGGATCGTCTCCGATACCGGCATCACAGGAGGGCTGTGGAACTGCGGCGGTCGCACCGCCCTCCTGATTGCCGTCTTGGCCGGCTGAACAATGTACTATCACGTCAGCCCGCCGGATCCGCCCCGTTCACTCCAGAATCTGATACGGCTCCATGGTGACAGTTTCCACCCGGCCGCCGAGCATGATCACTTCCCCTTCTCTCCTGCTGTTGCCCGTTTCGCTGAATTCAAAACGATAGGTGCGACGCAGGATGCGGCGGCCGTTGGCGTCACGTGCCAGCGCCAGCTTGGTGCTGGCGACGGTGTCGTCGAGGAATTGCACGCCTGCCCTTTCGCACACTTGCCGGCCGGCATAGCGGGCGATTTCGAGGATGCGGAGGCTGTGCAGCCAGAACCAGACCGCCAGCCCCAATCCTGCCAGCAACAATAAACTCGCAAAGTCCATGGTGATTGCCGTCGCCCGTTAGCCGAGCGGCGTGGCCTCCAGTTTCGCCTCGCAGGCGAGCTCGTGGATGCCGCCCTTGTAGTGCCGGTACTTCATTGCCTGCTCCCCCGTGTTGTTGCATTCTTCCTGTGACAGATTTCGCGCCGTCGCATATTGTGCCTGATAGATCATTCAGGCGGGCGAACCGTCTTGCCGCACAATTATCTTGTGCAAGCGGTTAACATCCACTCCGTTCAATTTTTTGCAGCATTGTCACCTCATGACACCGAACCGCCCGACCCTATTGTTCTTTCCCCTGCTCAAACCGGTCTAGCCGACCATGCGCGACAACCTTGCCCCCGATGTGAACCGCCGCGAAGTCTGGGCCTGGGCGATGTACGATTTTGCCAACTCCGGTTACACCACCATCGTCATCACCGCGCTCTTCAACGCCTACTTCGTCTCGGTGGTGGCGGGCGGCGCGCCCTGGGCGACACTGGCTTGGACATTGTCGCTGGCGCTCTCCTATGCGCTGGTCATGCTGAGCGCGCCGCTGCTGGGGGCGTATGCGGATGCCTATGCGGCAAAGAAGCGTCTGCTGGTCGTCACCACCGCAGGCTGTGTGCTGTTTACTGCCGCGCTCTACTTCGCCGGGCCGGGCATGCTGTGGCTGGCGATCCCGCTGATCGTGCTGTCCAATTTCTTCTTCGGCTGCGGCGAAAACCTGATCGCCGCCTTCCTGCCGGAGTTGGCCCGCGAGGAATCGCTGGGCAAGGTGTCGGGCTGGGGCTGGAGTCTGGGTTATGTGGGCGGCCTGCTCAGTCTGGGCATCTGCCTCGCCTATGTGAGCTGGGCGCAGGCGCGCGGCGATACAGCAGCGGATTTCGTGCCGGTCACCATGCTGATCACGGCGGCACTTTTCGCCTTGGCGAGCCTGCCAACTTTCCTGTTGCTGAAAGAGCGCGCACAGCCGCAACCGCATCTGGCGGGCAAGAATATGGCACAGGAGTCTTTCGCGCGCCTGATGCGGACCCTTCGCCATGCGCAGCATTACCGCGACTTGCGGCGCTTTCTGATCTGCACGGTGTGCTATCAGGCGGGCATCCAGACGGTGATCACGCTGGCCGCGATCTACGCGCAGCAGGTGATGCATTTCACCATGCAGCAGACGCTGGGACTGATCTTCGTGGTGAACATCACGGCTGCAGCCGGCGCGTTTTCTTTCGGTTACCTGCAGGACCGCATCGGCCATGTGCCGGCCATCGCGCTGACGCTGGCAGGCTGGATGGTGATGGTGCTGATGGCCTGGGCTTCCGAAGGGCCGGGACTGTTCTGGGCGGCGGCCAATCTGGCCGGATTGTGCATGGGTGCCAGCCAGTCGGCGGGACGCGCGCTGGTGGGCCTGTTCTCTCCCGTTGCGCGCCGCGCGGAGTTCTTCGGCCTGTGGGGGCTGGCGGTGAAGCTGTCGTCCATTCTCGGCCCGGTGACTTACGGGCTGGTGAGCTGGCTGACGCGGGGCGACCACCGGATGGCGATACTGGTGACCGGCGCATTCTTCCTGGCCGGACTGCTGATCCTGCGCGGTGTAAATGTGGCGCGCGGTCAGCGCGCAGCGCGGACATGATGGCCGGCTTCGTTTTATGATGGCATCCCGTCTTGGTTTAGAGGTGAAGAAATGAGACTGCGCGTGTTGATCCTGGGTTATGGCGAGATGGGACACGCTATGGAGTATTTGCTGGCGGCGCGGCACGATGTGCGCATCTGGAACATGGGCGAGGTGGTGAGAGGCAATCATGCGACGCTGGAAGAGGAGGTTGCCGAGGCGCAGGTGATTTTGTTCTGTCTGCCGGTGAATCCGCACCACGAGATCGCCAGCCGCATCGGGCCTTTTTTAGCGCCAGACAGCCTGTGCCTGACCATCGCCAAGGGGCTGGATGAAGCGGGACGCACGGCGGCACAGGTGTTCGAGCGTGTGTTCGCCGACTCTCATCACTTCGGCGTGATCTACGGCCCGATGATCTCGGAAGAAATCCGCGCCGGGCGCTATGCCTTTGCCGATACGGTGCTGTCCGACGCGGCTGATTTCGATATGGTGCACAGCCTGTTCCGGGGCAGCACGCTGGTATGCCAGCAGGCGAGCGACATGCACGGCAGGAGCTGGTCGGTGATCCTGAAGAATGTGTACGCCATCCTGTTCGGTGTGGCGGATGAATTGAAGCTGGGCGACAACATGCGCGGCCATCTGATGGTTGCCGCCATCGCGGAGTTGAGCGGCATCGTGCAATCGTTCGGCGGCAAGGCCAACACGCCTTACAGTTATGCCGGTCTGGGCGACTTGCTGACCACGGCGACCAGCGCGAATTCACACCATCATGAACTCGGCTGCAAACTGGCGCGCGGCGAGTGGCATGACATTTCCGGTGAGGGCGTGCATACCTTGCAGATGGTGGAACAGTTTCGCCTGTTCGACTGGCGTGCTTACCCGCTGTTCTCGCTGGCGCATGATATCGTCACCGCACCACAGGCACTGCCGGAGCGGCTGCAGGATTATCTGCGGCAATTGCGGGAAGTGGAGCGTTGCGCAATCTGAATCGGACCATGCCCCACCTCGTCATTTCCATCTCCGGCCACGGCTTTGGCCATCTGGCGCAGACCGCACCCATCCTCAACCGGTTGCATCAGCTATTGCCACAGCTGCACATCACCGTGCGCTCGTCAGTGCCGCTGGCGCATCTGCGTTCGCGCATCCATGTGCCGTTCGATCATCTGTCCAGCGAGGGAGACCTCGGCATGGTGATGTCGTCGGCGATCGATGTCTGCGTCGCAGAAAGCCGCGCCGCGTACCGGCGCTTCCATGCCGATTGGGAAGCGCGGGTCGCAGGCGAGGCCGGACTTTTGCGCGAGCTGGGCGCGGATATGGTGTTCTCCAACGTCGGCTATCTGGCGCTGGCCGGGGCGCAGTACGCGGGGATCGCCAACGTCGCGCTGTGTTCGCTCAACTGGTTTGACATCTACCGCCATTACTGCGGCGAGGATGAGATCAGCGCACAGATACTCGCCTGCTACACCCATGCCGATGCCTTCCTGCGCGCGACACCGGGAATGGCAATGGCATCGCTGCCCAATCTCCTGCCGGTGGCCCCCATCGCCGACCTCGGCGTGAGCCGGCGTGATGAACTGAATCGCCACTTGTGTTTGTCGGAGGAAGAGCGGCTGGTACTGGTGAGCCTGGGCGGCATCACCAGCCGTTTACCGATGGAACGCTGGCCACGCATCGACGGGGTGCGCTGGCTGGTGCAGGACAGCTGGCTGGTGCAGGACAGCTGGCGGGTGCAGCACCCGGATGCCATCGTGCTGGAATCATTGCCATTCCACTTCAGCGATCTGCTTGCCAGTTGCGATGCACTGCTGTGCAAGCCGGGTTATGGCAGCTTCGTCGAGGCGGCATGCAGCGCGGTGCCGGTGGCGTATGTGAGCCGCGCCGACTGGCCGGAGTCGCCCGTGTTGATTGAATGGCTGCAACAACACGGCGAGTGCCGCGAGGTGTCGCGTGCAACACTGGAAGGAGGCAAGATTGCCGGGGTATTGCACGCCCTGTGGCAAGCACCGCAACGAGCACGCATCTTGCCGAACGGTGTGGACGAAGTGGCACAATGGCTGCTGCACCACTTATCCCGTTCGGGTAATTAATTTCGCCCGGAGCGCAGTACAGGATGCAAGCCCTTCAATTTCCCGCCCATACCATGATCGAATACATCTTTTTTGAAGCCATGTTGCGTGACAAGTTCGTGATTTTTGCCGAACAGCGCGGTGTGCCGTGCATGAGCAGCGACGATTCAATGGGCCTTCTGGTGGCGGTTCCGGAAGACTTGCCGGAAGTGCTGGCTGACGAATTGGAGGATTTTTATACGGTACTGGAGCGCGCGCAGGAGGAGTTGAGTCTGGCTGAAGGCGGGCTCAACCGGCTGGCCGGATTCGGCTTCAAGCTACCGGACGGACAGGCACGCTTGTTACCACTCGACACGGACATGGCTAACCGCCTGCTGACAAACTTTACACTGGAAGAAATACAGGCACTGTTGAACTCGGTGGCGCACTACGCGCTGGAGCCGCCGGACGAGCATCTGTGCCAAATACTCGCCGCACAGCCCGCAAAGAACAAAAAATAGCGCCCGGCAATTACCGGGCAGAAGTACCGCGCTCAACCGGCAAGCCTGCCGACTCCCAGCTATTCATACCGCCCTCGACATTCACCACCTGTCTGAATCCGGCGGCCTGCAACTGTTGCACTGCCCGCGCCGAGCGACGGCCGGAACGACAGATAACGGCGACCGGCTTATCCCTGTATGACTCAAGGTCGCCAATACGCGACTGGATGAGGCCGATTGGGATCAACATGCTGTTCGGTGCACGAACTTCCGCATACTCATCCGGTTGTCGCACATCCAGCAGTAATGCGCCCTGGATCTGCATCGACGACGCCTGTTTGACAACGACGGAAGGCACATTGCCGCCATCACAACCGGCGATAGTCAATAATATGCCGGCCAGTGCAACGAATACGTAACGAGATTTCATTTCTGCTTTCCGTGATCAGTGGTGATGGCCATCGTCGCCGTGCACATGGCCGTGGGTCAATTCCTCCGCAGTGGCGGCGCGCACGCCGGTGATGACACCGGAGAAGGTAAGCGCTTTCCCGGCCAGCGGATGATTGCCATCCACCGTGACTTCATCGTCGTTCACTTCGGTCACGGTGTAGAGCAGGTAGTCCTCGTCATCATCCCCTTCGGCGCCACCCTCGAACTGCATGCCAACCGCGAGTTCTGCCGGGAACATACTGCGCGGCTCGACGCGCACGAGATCGTGTTCGTATTCGCCGAACGCATCGTCCGCCTGCATGCTGACCACAAACTTGTCGCCGGTCGCTTTGCCCTGCAACGCTTCTTCCACCAGTGGAAAAATACCATCGTAGCCGCCGTGCAGGTAGTTGATGGGGCCGTCGGCCTTTTCGATCAGCGCGCCGCTGGCGTCGCTCAATTCGTAAGTCAGCGAAACGACTGCATTCTTTTCAATCTTCATTTCATTTCCTTTATCAGTTTGAGTATTTCTTGCGGATGTCCATGGGCATGGACATCGTATAAGGCATGGCGCAGCTTGCCGCGTTTATCGATGACGAAAGTTGAACGCCGGATGGCCAGTTTCGGTTGGCCATCCACACTTCGGCCCTGCTCAGTGCAGGCTTCCTTTTCGTACAGCACGCCGTATTTCCTGCACACCCGCCCCTCCGGATCCGACAGCAATAATACCGACAATCCATGCTTGTCGCGAAAAGAGGCATGACTGATGCAATCGTCGCGACTGACCCCGATCACCAGAGTGTCATGGCGGGCAAACTCGGCTTCAAGATCGGAAAATTCATTCCCTTCCATCGTGCAACCCGGCGTGTCATCTTTGGGATAAAAGTACAGCACGATGTTCAGTTTATCCTGTTGGGCTGCCAGCCTGAACGGGTGCATATCGGCATCCGGCAACTCAAAATGCGGTGCCTCCATTCCTGCCTGGAGCTTTACAACCTGTAATGGCATAACTTCCTCCTGAAGGGCGATTCTATCTAATTTTTGACCGTGTGCACGCCTGAATTTTCTTTCCATTACTTGCCTCGAGGCTATAATTCGGGCATGCAAGTGGTCGGCCTTTCCGCGCCGAAAAGTGGGAGATGATGATGAGCGAAGACGCGTTACAACACACCGGTTTCGACGGCGTGGCCGATTATGTTGCGGCACTCGACCGGGTTTGTGCCGCCGCACAACAGAGCTTGTTTATTTTCGAAAAGGATTTCTCCGACATCGGGTTCAATAGCGAGGCACGGTACGACACCCTGCACCATTTCCTGCTGTCCAGCAGCAACAGCAGCCTGCGCTTGCTTGCGCACGATGCACAACATCTGGTCCGCTATTGTCCTCGCATGATGATGTTGTTGCGCGAATTCAGCCACCGCATGGCAATTTATCAGACACCGGCGCACTTACTGAACGTGGCCGAGCCTTTCGCCGTGGCCGACAAGCAACATTACGTGCGCCGCTACCATTTCGACGATACGCGCGGCTTGCTCGCCCTTAACGACCCGCAAGGTGCACGCGAGTTGCATGCGCGCTTCGAAGAGATGTGGCAGTCCTCTCATCCCGGTGCGACACCCACCCGTCTGGGGCTGTAACTGCAGATCATCGGGTTCCGTGCGTATTGTCAGGACTTTAACCCCATACAATCTGTGCCTACTCCTTGCGGGCGCAACCTGCCACGTCAGGCCCCTGTCTTTCTGCATCCCAAGGCCGCTTTTTTTGCCCCTATCTTTTTTCTAAACAGTCGCTAGAATGGCGCGCCTTTTCTTTGGGGAGGTTGCAGAAAAGGTGTCACGACATCTAACCTCCACTTGTTTGTCATTTATTGTTCGATTGGAAAGAAAATGAAACGCTCTGCATTGATCGCCGCCCTGTTGGCTTTGTCTTTATCTGCTTGCGGTGAAAAAGCCGCTGCGCCGGTTGCTCCGGCTACCGCTCCGGCTACCGAAGCTGCTGTTGCCTCTGCCGTACCAGCTACCGAAGCTGCTGTTTCTGCCGTACCTGCTACAGAAGCTGCCCAGTCTGCTGCCCCGGCACAGAAGTAAGCTGTCTCGCTTAACGCAAAAAGCCGGCGCAAGCCGGCTTTTTGTTTGCCCGTGAAACTCAAACGATTCCACGCCAATCCAGTCCATCCGCCTGCGTCGCAACCGCGATCTCTTCTTCCTGACACGATAAGGCAGCGCTCAGGGCGCGCACCGCCAGTTCCGGCATATTGTTCTGCGCACTCAAATGTGCCGCCACGATATGCTGCAAATCACCGGTATCCAGGCTCGCCAGAAATTCTGCAGCCTGCTGATTATTGAGATGCCCGAAACGCCCCCCGACCCGCTGCTTGAGACTGGCCGGATAGCGTCCCGTGCGCAACATCTCGGCGTCATGGTTGCATTCCAGCACCAGAGCGTGACAAGCGTCAAATATGGCTTCCATGTGCGGCGTGATATGTCCGCTGTCGGTCAGCACGCCCAGTCTGCGTGCACCGTCACTGAACACATATTGCACCGGTTCGGCCGCATCATGCGGAACCGGGCAGGGTTGAATCTCGATGTCGCAGATACTGAATCGCCGGCAGGGGCTGATCTCGTTCACCCTCACTCCGGTAAAAGTCTGCTCGCGGCCACGCAGGGTGCCATGCGTCATCCACACCGGAAGATCAAAGCGGCGTGCCAGTCTGGCCACGCCGCCGAGGTGATCGCTGTGTTCGTGGGTAACGAGGATGCCACAGAGTAGCCCGGCATCAAGTTGCAGACGTTGCAGGCGCCGAACAGTTTCGCTGACCGAGAATCCACAATCCAGCAGGAGCCCTGTCGCCCCGGCCTGAACCACCAGCGCATTACCCTCGCTGCCGCTGCCAAGCAAGGCAAAGCGCATCACTACCCTTACTGCGCCATGCCCTGGTGAATGGACTCCAGCAGGCGCGCGGCGGCATCCTGCTGCGCCATGCCTTCGACAGTCACTACGGAAACCCCGGCAGATTCTCTGACATGCAGTTGGGCTTCGGTGAATGTTTTGCCCTTGCCGCTGATCTTCAGAAAAAACAGGCCTTTGCTCCGGTCCAGATCCGCCGGTTTGATGCCTGCACGATCGAGTGCCAGCCCGACTGTGCGCCATGCCCGCTCGAACGGCTCGGACACCAGAATGAAATGTGTTGTGCCGACTTGCAGCAATTTCGCCGCTACAGGTTGCGCAGTCGCGGGGGCGGGTGCGGCGCAGGGCGTTTCCGCCGCTTTCTGTGTGCGTGCCAAATCGGAATAGTTTGCAACCTGGGTGCCGTCTGCTGCGGGTGCCGGAGCCCGGCTGGACACGGCCGGCGCAACCAGATCAGGCGGTACCTCAAGCGGTTGCACCGCGACTGCTCCCGCTTTGTAATCCACCTGCCTGCTTCCGAACATGCTGCAACCCGCCAGCAACGAAATGAGGGTGATTCCGAATACGATGTTCCTGACCTGCATGACGACTCCCATTCAAATGACTCCTGCCTGACGCATCGCCGCTTCGACCTGCGGCTGCGCAGCAGACGAGAGCGGGGTCAGGGGTAAACGCAACACATTTTTCATCTTGCCCATGCGCGCCACAGCCCACTTCACCGGAATGGGGTTGGCTTCGACGAACAGCTTCCGGTGCAGACCGAGCAACTGGAAATTGATTTCGCGCGCCCGGGCGACCTCGCCGCGCAATGCAGCCGCGCACATCTCGTGCATCAGCTTTGGCGCAACGTTGGCGGTGACCGAGATCGTGCCATGCGCGCCGAGCAACATCAGCGCCAATGTGCTGGCGTCGTCGCCGCTGTAGATGGCGAAATCCCCGGGCACGCGTTGCAACAGATCGCTGCCGCGCTCAATGCCGCCAGTCGCGTCCTTGATGCCGACAATGTTGGAGATCTGCGCCAGACGCAGCACCGTATCATTGAGCAGGTCGCAGCCGGTGCGTCCCGGCACGTTGTACAGGATATGCGGCATGTCCACGGCTTCGGCGATGGCCTTGAAATGTAAATACATGCCTTCCTGCGTCGGTTTGTTGTAATACGGTACAACGCTGAGCGAAGCGTCCGCCCCCACTTTTTTGGAGAAGGTCGCCAGCTCGATCGCTTCTTTGGTTGAATTCGCACCGGTGCCGGCGATGACCGGCACGCGCCGGTTGGCATATTTCACCGCCTCGGCGATAAGCAACTCATGTTCCTCCACATCGACAGTGGGGGATTCGCCGGTGGTGCCGACCACCACAATGGCATCGGTGCCGGCAGTGATATGGAAATCAATCAATGCGCGAAACGCATCCAAATCAAGACTGCCATCCTCGTGCATCGGGGTTACGATGGCTACAATACTTCCGGTAATCATGTTCGTTTCCTGCTGAAATGAGCGCGCATTCTACCTTAATCGCGCCGGCTTACGCGACAGGAGCGAGGCGCCTGTGGAATAATGCAGCCCAACGACAAATCGCGCGAATATGTCCACCCCACTGACCCACCTGCACCCCGGCGACAGCGCCACCATCATCGCCATCCACGCCGAAGAAGGCCTGCATCTGCGTTTGCAGGCGCTGGGTTTGCGCAACGGGAAACGGGTCGAGCTGATCCGCCAGGCCGGTTTCTCCGGCCCGCTGCAAGTGCGCATCGGCACTACAGATGTCATGTTGCGCCGCACCGAAGCAGCCAAGATCGAGGTGTGCAAGGCATGAAAAGGATCGCCCTGCTCGGCATGCCCAATACCGGCAAGTCCACCCTGTTCAACCGCATGACCGGCGGTGCGGCACGCGTCGGCAACTGGCCGGGTATCACAGTCGAACTGCTGTCCGGCAAAATCCTGCTGGGTAACGACATGGTGGAGATCATCGATCTGCCCGGCATCTACGATCTGCACGGTTTCTCCGACGACGAACAGGTCGTGCGCCACTTTCTGCACGACAATGTGCCCGACCTCGCTCTGGTCATCCTCAACGCCACCCAGATCGAACGCCAGATGAGCTTGCTATTGCAGCTCAAGAAACTCAACCTAAACGTGGTGGTGCTGCTCAACATGGCGGATGAGGCAAAGAAATACGGCATCAGCATCGACTGCAAGAAGATGGCGGAGATGCTGGATATGCCGATTTTCCTGCTTAGCAGCAAGTACGGCAGCGGCTATGCGGAAGCCTTGCAGGCCATCGTCAAGGCAATGCGCTACCCCACGCCCGGCATGGCCGAAGAATTGCGCAGCCAGCTTGAGCAGGACGAATATATCGAGGCCGAGATGGCGCGGGTGCTGCAACACGCGGTGCAGATCCCGGTACAGATGCCCGAACATCTCAGCGACAGACTCGACCGCATCATGCTGCACCCGTGGCTGGGGCTGCCGATTTTTTTCGGCATCATGTATCTGCTGTTCCAGGGGATATTCCTGCTCGGCCAGCCGCTGCAGGAATGGGTGGCTGCCGCACTCGACTGGTTGCGCGGTGCCGCCCTCGAACCGGCAGTCGGCTGGCTGCCCTCAATCCTGCAGGGACTGCTGCTGGACGGCGTCTACAACGGCGTGGCCACGGTCGCCGCGTTTGTGCCGCTCATCATTTTGTTCTTCCTGTTCATGGCCATGGTTGAGGACAGCGGCTACCTGTCGCGTGCCGCGTTCCTGATGGATGCGCTGATGGCAAAGATGGGGCTGGACGGGCGCGGCTTCGTCATGCTGCTGATGGGTTTCGGCTGCAATGTGCCGGCGCTGATGGGCACCCGCGTGATGCGCTCGCGCAGTCTGCGTCTGCTCACCATGCTGGTCATTCCATTCTCGCTTTGTTCTGCGCGCTTGCAGGTCTTCGTATTCATCACGGCGGCACTGTTCTCGCCGGCCGCCGCCCCGCTGGTGCTGTTCAGCCTGTATCTGTTCAGCTTTGCCACCGCCATCCTCACTGCGCTGCTGTTCAAGGGCAAATACCGGAACAATGAACCCTTCGTGCTGGAGCTGCCACCCTACCGTTTCCCCACTCTGCGCCAAATGCTGCTGCGTGGCTGGCAGGAAGTGAGCCATTTCCTGCGCCGTGCCACCAAATTCATCATCGCCGGCGTAGTGCTGGTCTGGCTGCTCACCAACCTGCCGCCGGATGCCACACCGGGTGGCACCGACACCATTGCGGGCATGATCGGAAGCTGGCTGCACCCCCTCTTTGCGCCCATCGGGATCAACGAGCAACTCACCATCGCGCTCATCTTCGGTTTCGTCGCCAAGGAAATCGTCATCGGCTCGCTCGCCGTGATCTACGGTCAGATCGGCGATGCACTCGGCGGTGCGCTGGCACAACAACTGGACTGGGTGCAAGCCTACAGCTTCATGCTATTCACCCTGATCTACACCCCCTGCCTGTCCGCCATCGCCACCCTGCGCAGTGAAGCCAAGAGCACCGGATTCGCCGCTTTCGCCATTGTCTGGTCGCTGGCGCTGGCCTGGCTGGTCAGTTTTCTGTTCTATCAGGCAGCACGCGCACTGGGGTATTGAGGTTCAACCCGCACCATGCAAAACGCCCCGGCCGAGCCGGGGCGTTTCATTTGCCGTGACCAATTTTGCGCGCGGTCAGAACGAAAGCCTGACCCCGACGTGCGCCCCGTTATCCAGTTCACCATCGGGCAGGTTGTCGACCATACCGAATTTGCTGTTGCGATAACCGATGTACGCCTGGGTCAAAGGCGAAATGGAGAATTCCCCCCTGATTGCGGCTTGTGAAAAATTGTCGGCGCTGCCGAAGCTGATGATGCCGGGGGCGTAATTCAACTCACCGATTACAGCGAAACGGCGGTCTGTCGGTATCTCGAAACGCACTTGTGCGCCCAGCGCGACGCCGGATACAAATTTGCGCGACGGTGCCACCTTGCTCAAGGACGCGGCGACCACCTTCGCCCCGATACCCAGCGACAGGCCGGGCGTATTGCCTTCTTCATTCAGCACCAGCAAACCGGCATCCGCCAGATAATCACTGTTGTCGTTGTACAGGAACGAAGCGAACAAAGAAGACTTGCCGGCGATTCCGCTTGGCACACCGTACTTGAACTGGGCTGCGCTATTGCTCAAATTGATATCCAGCGTATCCGCCACCGCAACCGAACTACCCAGCAACAAACCCACCGCAACAAAACGACGTAGCATGAATGGCTCCTTATAGTATTAATTTGGCGGAAGCGGTGAGATTCGAACTCACGAACGACTCGCATCGTTGCCGGTTTTCAAGACCGGTGCCTTCAACCGCTCGGCCACGCTTCCAATAGTTTTACGACTCCACGATTTGCCGGTTTTGGTTCCGACATAACCGAAGGTTAGTCTTCACCGCCACACGCCACTTCCAGACCACCCTCCGTAACCGGCGGCAAGGCTGCGTACAGCCACAATGCTGGCGGGAGGACAATAAATTCGCCCCCCGCAAACAATGGTGCGCATGATACCCGAAAGACAGGCATTTCCCAATTTGTAAACATCCCGCGGATTAAGTCTTGTGTGATTTATCGCGCGATGAATCCCATTCGCACAGGGGCGCGTAATTTACCCGCGCAATCTGGCCTGAATTCTCTCCGCCATCCTGTCCAGCGGCACAATTTCGTCCACTGCACCCAGCTCGATCGCCGCACGCGGCATGCCGAATACCACGCAGCTTGCCTCGTCCTGCGCAAAGTTGTAAGCACCGGCCCGCCTCATCTCCAGCATCGCTGCCGCACCATCCTTGCCCATGCCAGTCAGCATCACCCCGAGGGCGTGCATGCCCAATACTTTCGCTGCCGATTTGAACAGCACTTCAACCGAAGGGCGATGAAAATTTACCGGCGGCGTGTCGCTCAATACGGCGTGGTAGCCGGCGCCATTTCTTTCGACCAGCAAATGGGCATATCCGGGCGACAGATAGGCATGGCCGGAGACAACAGCTTCATGCTGCTCCGCCATCTTGACGCGCAGTGCGCATATACTGTCCAGACGGGCAGCGAACGAAGGGACGAACAATTCCGGCATATGCTGGGCAATAAGAATAGGCGGGGAGTCTTTGGGCATTTTCTCCAGAAAGACCCGCAAGGCTTCCGTCCCGCCGGTGGAGGCACCAACGACTATCACACAACGGCTGTCGGATTTCACATCAAACCCGCATTTACCTTGTTCGCACGTTCATACACCGTTTGTCCGCGCAGCTTGAAATAGGCCGCCGCGTGATAAAAATTCTCCGAGTGGCCGGCGAACAGCAGGCCCTCTGGCTTCAGCAGCGGGGCGAATTTTTTAAGAATGGAAAGTTGGGTGTCCCGGTCAAAGTAGATCATCACATTACGGCAGAAGATGGCATCCAGTTTTTCGGTGATGGGGTAGCTCGCGTCCAGCAGATTGATGCGTTTGAATTCGATCATGCGCTGCAATTCCGGACGCACCTGGAAGTGGCTGGCCCCGGCCGGCGTGAAGTAGCGCTCGATATGCTGCAATGAAAGCTTTGCAACCGCCTCCGCTTTGTAATGTCCGGCACGCGCGCTGGCCAGCACATGGCTGTCCAGATCGGAAGCGATGATGGTGACCGGATTCTTGAAACCGCCAAAGGCCTCAGCTGCCGTGATCGCCATCGAATAGGCTTCCTCGCCGGTCGAACAGGCGGAACACCACAACCGGATCTGGCGTGATTTATCCAGTTTGCGCAAGTGATCGGCCAGGACCGTAAAGTGATGTGCTTCGCGAAAGAAGGAGGTGAGGTTGGTGGTGAGCGAGTTGGCGAACGCCTCCCATTCGGCCTCGTTTCCTTTTTTTTGCAGCAACCCCAGATATTCGGCAAAAGTTTTCAATCCGGTGGCACGCAATCGCCGCGCCAAACGGCTGTAGACCAGTTCCTGCTTGCTGTCGGCCAAGGCAATTCCCGCGTGATCGCGTATCAGCGTGCGGATACGCTGAAAGTCCTGGTCGGTGAATTCAAATTCGCGTGTCATAAAGATTGGGCCGCTGCTCCTGTGGGCAGGATTCTAACCCGACACCTGCTGTCAGGCTGGAGCCTGGCCCGTACGCTGTTCAGCCGGGTGAGGTGCACAACAAACTGTTGTCATGCTCACCCGCCACCGCGATTCGTTCCAGCGCAGCCAGCACAGCCATGCTGTCAGACTCCATTTCCGCCACCAGCCCCATGCCGCGCAGCGCCTCTCCTGCATGAAAAGCCGCGACTGCATCTTTGCCATGCTGGTGGAAACTTTGGTGGGGTTTGTCGATGGCTTGGTAGCCATCCAGTTTGGAGAAACAGTCTTTGCCCTCACCCTCGAAATACCATTTACCCAAACGACATCCGGTATGCGAAGCAAAGCTGTCGGCTGTGCGCTCAGAAATATTCATGAAGACTTTGTATATCTCGAACTTATAAAGAATATGATCGATTTTGGCCACTTCGACGAAACTGCGAAGGGCTGCGGCCGAGATGGTGCCTTCCATGGTGTGCGACAAATCAAGCAAATGCTTCATGTTCTCCGTCACATTGCCGACATCATCGCTGAATAATCGGGACTTTTCAGCCCATGCCTCCATCTGCACCTTGGCTGTATTCGTCTCGCTCTGAATGGCGCCCACGATGGTTGAGATTTCACTGGTTGCTTTAGCCGTACGTTCAGCCAACTTGCGCACCTCATCCGCCACCACCGCGAAACCACGCCCCTGCTCACCCGCACGCGCCGCCTCGATCGCCGCATTCAAGGCCAGCAGATTAGTCTGGTCGGCGATCTCTTTGATGAGCTGCACGATGCTGCCGATCTGCGCCGCCCGCTCGGTTAGCCCTTGCACGTTCCGCGAGGTCTGCAAGGTGTCGCCGGACAAAGCCTCCAGGCTGCTTGCAATATTCATCACCGCCTCACGGTTCTTCACCGAGACGTCTGCCGCTTCAATAGCGTGCTGCTTTTCTTCGCGGAGTGAAGTTGCTGCGGCTACTTGTGATTGCTGCAGGGCAGTGAAGGACTCGCCGAAACCCTGCATGTTGCCGTATATCTTGTCCGCCACCTGACTCGCACCCTTCGCCTCCGTTGCTTCGGCACGCAAAACATCACGCTCTGCTTCCAAGCGCGACAATTCAGCACGCATTGATGAAATGTCGCGCTCGGTTTCGACCAACCGCAGCATTGCGCCATGATGTTCTTTTTTTAATTTTCCGCAAAACATATTGCCCTCCGGTCAGTTGCCGCGCACGTCAATCAGCAGCTCTTTGATGTCCAGAATAAGTACGATGTCGCCTTCACTCGACATGGTGACGCCCGCCACACCTTTGGGGCGGAAGGTGTCCAGCGACTTGATCACCACATCTTCATGTCCGACGAAACCATCGGCGGTAAGAATAAAACTGTTGCTGCCAAGCTGCATCAGCACGCCCACTTCTGATTTTTCGCTGCTGCCCCAGCCGATAAGCTGGGTAAGCGGCAATACGGGCAACACTTCCCCGCGTACCACCATGGTGGCTTTGCCGGATACTTGCTGTAACGCATCCTGGGTGACCGGCAGGATTTCACGCACCATGGACAGCGGCACCGCAAAGGATTGATCGCCAAGGCGCAGCACCAGCACCGGCAAAATTGCCAGCGTAAGCGGCAGAGAGATGGAGATGGTGGTGCCCTTGCCTGTTTCGGAATCGATGTGGATACTGCCATTGAGTTTCTGGATGTTGGTTTTCACCACATCCATGCCCACCCCGCGCCCCGACACACTGGAGATTTCCTCCTTGGTAGAAAAACCGGGCAGAAAGATCAGTTCCAGGCACTGGTTTTCATCCAGCGTGTTGGCCATCTCGCTGGTGATGAGCCCTTTCTCGATAGCTTTATTGCGAATCACTTCCGGGCGCATGCCCTTGCCGTCATCGGCAATCACAATAAGAATATGGTCGCCTTCCTGCCGCGCCGAGAGTTCAACCATGCTTTTCTCCGGCTTGCCAGCAGCGCGCCGCTCTTCCACTGTCTCCACCCCGTGGTCGACTGCGTTGCGCACCAGGTGCACGAGCGGGTCGTTCAGGTCTTCGATCATGGTCTTGTCCATCTCGGTTTCTTCCCCGGACAATACCAGCTCGACATCTTTGCCCAGTGATCGTGCCAGATCGCGCGCCAACCGCGGATATTTCTTGAACAGCCGGCCGATGGGCTGCATCCGCGTCTTCATCACCGCGTTTTGCAGATTCACCACCAGCATGTCCAGTTGTGTCACTGATTGATCCAGTTCGCGCAGGGTATCCGCATCGTTGCGTCCCTGCAGGATGTCGGAACGCAAATGGGTGAGGCGATTCTTGGTCAGACCGATCTCACCGGACAGGTTGAGCACCTGGTCCAGCCTTGTGGTATCCACACGAATTGTGGTTTCCTTGGCTTCGGCAGGGGGCACATCACCGCCGCGACGCCCAACTGTCGAACCTGGCACATCCGATGCGCGACGACCAAAGGCTTTTTTGGTGGATTCTTCTTCATCAATCGCCTGCTTGATTTCTTCCACATCGCGTTTCGCCCCGACCGTCTCCACAATGTCGTCGCCGGTCAGCGCCTTGTACAAGGCATCCCAGTCCACGTTTTCCGGTGAAATGGCAGGCAAGGTGGCCTCAACAGAAGGCGCAACCGCAGCAGCACTTACCGCCGGTTTGGCAGTTACCTTAAGCGCGGCAACTGCCTTGCCTTCCAGTGCATTCTTCAGCGCCTCGATGATCCCCGCCGGTGCCGCGGTGGGTTGCTGATTTTGTTGCAGATTTCCAAACATGTGACGCACTTCCGCCGTTGCGGCAAAAATGACATCCATTAGATCGGCACTCAAAACCAGTTCATTGTTGCGCAGCTTGTCGAAGAGGTTCTCGGTCAGGTGGCACAAGGTCACCAATTCGCCCGCATTCAGGAAACCCGCACCACCCTTGATCGTGTGAAAACCCCGAAAAATCTCATTCAACAGGCCGCTGTCATTTGGGTTTTTCTCCAGACCCATCAGCTTGCTGTCCACATCCGACAGCATGTCTCCGGCCTCCATCAGAAAGTCGCTCAACAGGTCTTCCATTCCGGTAAAGTCATTCATGATTCATACTCCTTGTGGGTCGGACTTTAGTCCGACAAGTCGGGTTGAAATCCGACCTACAAACTGGATTCCCGCCTGCGCGGGAATGACACTCTAAAACCCCAAACTTTCCAGCAGGTCGTCCACCTGATCCTGGCTGGTCACCACATCACTGCGACCGGTTGCATTGATTACCGGGCCGTTCAACAAACCGCTATTGATCTCATCCCTGACCGCCGCGGGAGCATTGTCCAATAGCAGCGCCACCAGCTGCTGCTCCATCTCCTGCGTCAACTGGATAATCTTCTTGATGACCTGCCCGGTGAGATCCTGAAAATCCTGCGCCATCATGATATCCACCAGATAGGCGTTGGTTTCTTTGGTCTGCTTGGGAGTCTCATGCAGATGGGCGTGGGTTTGAGTGACCAGGTCCTTGAACTGTTGCACATCGAGTTTTTTCAGGAACAGCAAATCCCACTGTTGCGCCAGCCGGTGTGCATTGTCCCCGATCCTCTCCACCACGGGCTGCGCCGCATCGGTTGCATTCAGCACCCGTTCCGCTGCCTGCTGGGTCAGCGTCGCAACGTAATTGAGCCGGTCCCGCGCATCGGGAATGGTCGATGCCGCCTTCTCGATTTCCTTGTTCAGGCCGAGTTCGCGCAGGGTATCGTGCAATTTGCGCGCCATCTGCCCGACCTGATTGATGACTTTTTCCTGCTCCGGCGCCGTATTGATACTGACAACCCTGGCCGGGGCGAATCTCTCTTCCGCCGAGTTCGCCTCGATGATGCTATCGAACAGCGCTTCGAGGTCTTCAGAGTCATTGTTTGCGGGTTGGGTTGCCATGGTTTGCCTCACTTGTTTAGTTGCGGGAATGCCGCGAATATCTTCTTCAATTTCTCATCCAGCGTGGCCGCCGTGAACGGCTTCACCACATAGCCGGATGCGCCCGCCTTCGCCGCCTCGATAATATTTTCCTTTTTCGCTTCGGCAGTCACCATCAGCACCGGCAGATGTTTCAGGCCGGCATCCGCACGGATCGCCCGCAGTAATTCAATACCGGTCATGTTTGGCATATTCCAGTCGGACACCACAAAATCGAATTGGTCGCCGCGTAATTTTTGCAATGCATCGACGCCATCCTCCGCCTCCTGCACATTGGCGAACCCCAGCTCCTTGAGCAGATTGCGCACGATTCGACGCATCGTGGAAAAATCATCCACCACCAGAAATTTTGTGTTCTCTATACCCATCTCAATCTCCTCATACATCCTTTGTGGGTCGGACTTTAGTCCGACAGTCTGGTTATACCCGCAAGGGGTAGCAACCGTGGTTGCCTCGAAGAGGTTCTCGCACCCTTTGGGTGTACGGGGCTAAAGCCCCAACAACACACGCTCAAACTCGACCCACGTAATATTCAAGTCAGCAACGGCCGCAGCACCGAAGACAACACCATCGAATCAAATTTTGGCACGTAGTAATCAACCCCCACGCGCTTGCCCATGGCGCGGTTGGCATCCGATGAAAGTGATGAGTGCATCACCACCGGGATACCCTCGAAACGCCTGTCATTCTTGATGTTCTGCGTCAGCACATAACCGTCCATCACCGGCATCTCCGCATCCGTCAATATGACCTGAATCTGATCGCGCAAATCCTGCCCGCTGCTCTGCGCCGCATCCGCCATCGCGCGCAGGCGTTCCCACGCCTCTTGCCCATTATTGGACTGGATGTGTTTGACTCCCATCTTGTCCAGCACTTCGGTGATTTTTCGCCGCGCCACCATCGAGTCATCCGCGAAGAAGATGCACAATTCCTGCCCTGATTCGACCTTCTCCACGTTGCCGACAATCGCCTCGCCAAACGCATCGGAAAGTATCTGTTCGACATCCAGAATGGATACCAGAGAACCGTCATCCAGATTGGTAATCGCCGTGATCAGTGCACCCTTGTCCGAAAGCATGCCCTCGGTCGGGCGCACCTTGTCCCAATCCACGCGAATGATGCGATCCACTTCTTTGACCAGAAAGCCCAGGATGTGGGTGTTGTACTCAGCCACCATCATGGTCTGATGCGGCGTGGCTTCAATGACCCCCATGAATCTCGCCAGATTGAGTACCGGCATGACATGGCCGCGCAGGCTGACGATACCATCGACACCGCGCGGCATATTGGGTGTGCGGGTGATCTTGCCGGCTTGCGACACTTCTTTCACCTTGAACACGTTGATGCCNNGCAGGATCTCCATCTTGTTGGTGCCCGCCAGGTTGGTGCGCGCATCGATGTGATCAAGCAGGCTGTCGGATGACGAAATTTCCTCGGTGTAACTCATTATTTTCTCCTAATCCGGAAGGCAAGCCGGGCCACAGTCCGGCTTGCCTTCTATCAACCCAACATTCGCGCCAGCGTCTGCGACAGTTTCTGCGGCTCAAATTTCGGCACATACTCATCCACCCCGACCGCCTTGCCCAACTGCTGGTTGGAGCTGCTGGACAGCGAAGAATGCATCAGCACCGGAATACCATTGAAACGTTTGTCTGACTTGATTTTGCGCGTCAGCATGTAGCCATCCATCTCGGGCATCTCGACATCGGTGAGGATGACCTGCAGCATTTCCTTCAGCGGCGTATTGGAGGCATCGGAATAGTCCGCCATGCGTGACAGTTCTTCCCATGCTTTGCGTCCGTTGATGGCAGAAATGGACTTCACTCCCATCGCCTCCAGCGTGCGCGCGATCTGGTTGCGCGCCACCGATGAATCATCGGCAAAGAACACGGTTCGATTCTCCTTGCCCAGCGGTTTTACTGATTTGAAGATCATCTCATCCGAACCGAAATGCCCGGTCTCTGCCAGCACCTTTTCCACATCGAGCATCATCACCAGCCGTTTGTCTTTCAGCTCGGTAATCGCGGTAACCAGACCGCCCAATTCGGCGACCAGCATTTCCGGCGGCACGCGCATCGCCGACCAGTCCAGACGCAGGATGTTATCCACCGCCTTCACCAGAAAACCCTGCGTATGCCCGTTATATTCGGTAACAATCATGATGTCCGGCTTGCTGTCAGATTCCATACCGATGTATTTGGCCAAGTCAATCACCGGCACCAATGCGCCGCGCAAACTCACCATCCCCTCGACCGCGGGCGGCATTTCCGGCGCACGCGTGATCTCCGGAATGCGCATCACCTCGCGCACCTTGA
>DISA01000017.1 GCA_002421915.1 Gallionellaceae bacterium UBA6222 | reverse complement strand
ACCAGGTCGGCAATCACGGCGCTGGCCGTGGGCTCGGAGCCTGCCCCCTTGCCGTAATACAGCGTGGTGCCCACGGCATCGCCATGCACCATGACGGCGTTCATCGCGCCTTCCACATTGGCGATCAGACGTTTGCTTGGGATCAGGGTCGGATGCACGCGCAGTTCGACACCCTCATCGGTGCGCTTGGTGATGCCCAGCAGCTTGATGCGGTAGCCGAGTTGTTCGGCGTACTGGATGTCGATGGCGTCGAGCTTGGAGATACCTTCGATGTAGGCTTTATCAAACTGCATCGGGATGCCGAACGCCAACGCGGAAAGGATGGTGATCTTGTGCGCCGCGTCCACGCCTTCGATGTCAAAGGTGGGGTCGGCTTCGGCGTAGCCCAAGCGCTGCGCTTCTTTCAGCACGACGTCGAAGGCCAGCCCCTTGTCGCGCATCTCGGACAGGATGAAGTTGGTNNTCGATGCGGTTGGCGGTCAAGCCTTCGCGCACTGCCTTGATGATGGGGATGCCGCCCGCCACCGCTGCCTCGAATGCGACCATCACGCCCTTGTCTTGTGCAGCTTTGAATATCTCATTGCCGTGGGTGGCCAGCAGCGCCTTGTTGGCGGTCACGACATGCTTGCCGTTGGCGATGGCTTTCAGCACCAGTTCTTTCGCCACACCGTAGCCGCCGATGAGTTCGATGACAATATCGACTTCCGGGTCAGCGACGACAGAGAACGCATCATCCGTCACACGGCAGGCACCGCCGGTGACTTTCTTCGCCAGCTCCACATTCTTGTCCGCCACCACGGTGATGCGGATAGGCCGACCGGCACGGCGCGCAATCTCGTCAGCGTTGCGTTGCAAGACGGTGAATGTGCCACCGCCGACTGTGCCGGTACCCAGCAGACCTACATTGATTGGCTTGATGCTCATGGTTCTCTTTCTTTTAGTTGGTGCCGTGCCGTTTGCGATAGTTCTCGAGGAAGCGCGCGATGCGGCCGATGGCTTCGGTCAGATCATCCGCGATCGGCAGGAACACCACGCGGATGTGATCCGGGTGCGGCCAGTTGAAGCCGCTGCCCTGCACCACCAGCACTTTTTCCTCTTCCAGCAGTTCGAGGATGAATTGCTGGTCGTCCTCGATCGGATACAACTTCGGATCGAAACGCGGAAACAGGTAGAGCGCCGCTTTCGGTTTGACGCAGCTCACGCCCGGAATCGCGGTCAATAATTTATAGGCAAGGTCGCGCTGCTTCGCCAGCCTGCCGTTCGGTGCGACCAGATCGTCGATGCTCTGATAGCCACCGAGCGCGGTCTGGATGGCGAACTGCCCAGGCACGTTGGAACACAGGCGCATCGAGGCCAGAATGGTCAGGCCGTTGATATAGTCCTGGGCGTGTTTCTTCTCGCCGGACAACACCATCCAGCCGGCGCGGTAGCCGCAGGCGCGGTAATTCTTGGACAGCCCGTTCATCGTGACAAACAGCACATCGTCGGCCAGCGATGCCAGCGAGGTATGCTTCGCGCCGTCGTACAGCATCTTGTCGTAGATTTCGTCGGCGAAGATTACCAACTGGTTCTCGCGCGCGATCCGGATGATCTCTTGCAGAATGTCATCCGAATACAGCGCGCCGGTCGGGTTGTTCGGATTGATGACGACGATGGCGCGCGTGTTCTTCGTGATCTTGCTGCGCATGTCGGCCAGATCGGGATTCCACTCGCTGGCCTCGTCGCACAGATAATGGCGCGGCGTGCCGCCCGCCAGCGTCACCGCCGCCGTCCACAGCGGATAATCGGGCGCGGGCACCAGCACTTCGTCGCCGGTGTTGAGCAAGCCCTGCATCGCCATCACGATCAGCTCGGACGCGCCGTTGCCGATGTAGATATCGTCCAGCCCCACCCCCATGATCTTTTTCGACTGGCAGTAATGCATGATCGCCTTGCGCGCGGCGAACATGCCTTTGGAATCGGAATAGCCGGAGGAATTCGGCAGGTTCAGGATCACGTCCTGCTGGATTTCTTCCGGCGCCTCGAAACCGAACGGCGCCAGATTGCCGATGTTCAGCTTGATGATGCGCTGGCCTTCTTCTTCCATCAGCTTGGCGCGTTCCATCACCGGGCCGCGGATGTCGTAGCACACGTTGGAAAGCTTGGTCGATTTGAGTAAGGGCTTCACAATTGCTCACTTTATGGATGGGGGTATCACCGCTGCAGCCGATGGTAGAATCGTCCACGTTCAGGCAACAACCGCAAGGGGGCTGATTTTACCCGTGCCAGCCCATCCGCGGCAAACGATTGGAGCACAAACTTTGTCCCTGCATCTACAAACGAATTCGACACAAAGACTATTCACCGGACACGGGACGAACTACGTAGCCGTCAATGGGCAGCGTTTCACGCAAGCCGTGGTCGTCACGGCCGAAGCGGTGCGCACCGACTGGTCGGCCACCGATTTCGACAGCCTGACCGCCGCCCATTTCGATTATTTCCTCGAACTGCAGCCGGAAGTCATCCTGCTCGGCACCGGCGCGCGCCAGCAATTCGCCCACCCCAACCTGTACCGCGAACTGATACACGCCGGCATCGCCATCGAATTCATGGACACGCCTGCCGCCTGCCGCACCTACAACATCCTCGTCGCCGAAGACCGCAAAGTGGCCGCGGCGGTGTTGGTTTGAATGAAAACCCTTGAGCCACGGATGAACACAGATGAAAACCTGATCTGTTTTCATCCGTGGCTGGATTGATTGCCATAATCAGAAAGCGCCTATGAGCCACCCTTTGCACGCCGTCATCGCCCAGACCGAAGAAGTCATCCTCGGCAAGCCGCAACAGATCCGCCTTGCACTCGCCTGTATGCTGGCACGCGGCCATCTGCTGATCGAGGATATGCCGGGTATTGGCAAAACCACACTGGCACACGTGCTGGCGAAGACATTGGGTTTGCAGTTCCAGCGCATCCAGTTCACNNCCCAAGACGCAGAGCGCGCTGCTGGAAGCGATGGAGGAACATCAGGTCACCAGCGAAGGTGAAACACGCCCGTTGCCCGAACCGTTCTTCGTCATCGCCACGCAGAATCCGACCAACCAGATCGGCACCTTTCCTTTGCCGGAATCACAGCTCGACCGTTTCATGATGCGCATCCAGTTGGGCTATCCGAATGCGCAAGCCGAGCGCGGACTGCTGTCCGGGGTGGATCGGCGCGACCTTGTCGCGCAGCTGAAGCCGCGGATGGAAACCGCCGAACTGTTCGCCTTGCAGCAACAGGCGCGCCAAATCTTTGTCTCACCCGCGCTGCTCGATTATGTGCAGGCCATCCTGCGCCACAGCCGCGAGTCGGCGCGCTTCGTGCACGGCCTGTCACCCCGCGCCGGACTCGCCTTGCTCGCCGCCGCCCGTGCCTGGGCACTGCTCGCCGGGCGCGGCGCCGTCATTCCGGAAGACATCCAGGCCGTGCTGCCCGGCATTGCCAGCCACCGTTTACAATCCGTGCAGGATATCAATGCATCGGACGGTGAGAAACTGGCACGCGAGCTGATCGAGACGGTCGCCATTCCCTGAGTAGCAGGAACTGAAAACAAAACAGGCAAGCGATCCCGTTGACCAAACGTCTCCGACAAATCTTCCGCAACTGGGCCTTCCGCCGCACTGTCGAAACCGGCACGGTACTGCTCAGCCAGCGCCGTATCTACATCCTGCCAACCCGGCAGTTCTTCGCTTTCGCCCTCGTGCTGATCCTGATGCTGCTGGGCGACATCAACTACAACTTGAGTCTGGGCTATATGCTCACCTTCCTGCTCGCCACCACGGGCGGGCTGACGATGCTGTACGCTTTCCGCAATCTGGCGCAACTGGAGATCCATGCGGGTTACGTCGAACCGGTGTTCGCCGGCGAAGAGGCGCGCTTCGTGTTCCACTTCAACAATCCCGGCACATTGGCACGGCATCAAGTGCATCTGCATGATGACGAAGGTCACGAGACCGTGTTCGATCTGCCACCACAAGCCTCAATCCCGGTCGAACTCGGCCTTCCCGCCACCCGCCGCGGCTGGCTGGACAGCGGACGGCTGGTGCTGCAAACCCGTTTCCCGTTGGGACTGTTCAAGGCTTGGACCTACCTCCATTTCGACGTGCGCGCGCTGGTCTACCCCAAACCTGCCGCACCGCAGCCCTTGCCTGCCGCCTCGGCACAGGATGGCAGCGGCAAGATCATGGCAAAAGGCGACGACGATTTCTCCGGCCTGCGCAACTACGTGGCAGGCGATGCGATGCCGCGCATCGCATGGAAAGCACTGGCGCGCGAACAGGGTCTGCAGGTAAAGCAGTTCTCGGCAATGCAAGGGCAGGAACTCTGGCTGGACTGGGCACAGTTGCCGCTCCTACACGGCGGGGCGGAGCCCTCTGGTGCGGGAGGAGCGGCAAGGCAGTTGCTCCCGCAAACGGCTGACTCCGTCAGTAACGTGTCGCAACTGCCCGACATCGCGCAGGAAAGAAAACTGGAGTTGCTCACGCGCTGGGTGCTGGATGCCGACGCACGCGGCCTGATGTACGGACTGCGCCTGCCTGACGGCGAAGTGACCCCGCAGCACAGCCCGACACATCGAGCCGAATGCCTGCGCAGGCTGGCGTTGTTCGGGATGCCGGAATGATGAAACTCTCCGCCCCGCTCATCTACGGCCTGATCGCCTGCATCCTGCTGGTGAGCGCGCCGCATACCGAGCATCTGCCGTTGTGGGTAAGCGCGGAATGCGCAGCCTTGCTGGCCTGGCGCGCCTATCTCACTTATCGCGACGCGCCATTGCCGCCACGCTGGTTGCTGCTCGGCATCACCGTCGCCAGCGCACTGGCCATCGCCCTCTCCTTCCGCTCGCTGTTCGGGCGCGAGGTCGGGGTCACATTGCTGATCCTGCTGTCCACGGCAAAGCTGCTGGAGCTGCGCACGGCACGCGATGCCACGGTGCTGGTCTATCTGTCCTGTTTCATCATCATCACCAACTTCTTCTATTCGCAGAGCATCCCTACCGCGCTGTTCATGCTGGCCACACTGCTCGTCATCATGGCGACCTGGGTGCATCTGTACAGCGGTAATCTCGGCCCCAGGCCGCGCCTGCGCATCGGCGGTGTGTTGCTGCTTCAGGCCATCCCGCTGTCGCTCATTCTGTTCGTGCTGTTCCCGCGCGTGCAGGGCCCGCTATGGGGGCTGCCGCAAGACGCTTACGCCAGCAGCGGCCTGTCCGACTCCATGTCGCCCGGCAGCATGAGCAAATTGTCGCTGAACGACGCGGTGGCGTTCCGTGTGACATTTGACGGCCCCGTCCCGCCGCGGGATCAACTGTACTGGCGCGGGCCGGTGCTGTGGGATTTTGACGGCACCACCTGGCAACGCGGTCGCAACGCCACGACACTGAAGTCCGGGCTGGAAAACACCGCACAGCCGGTGAACTACACGGTCACGCTGGAACCGCACAACAAACGCTGGCTGTTTGCGCTGGACATGCCGGACACACTTTCCATCCCGCACGAGCTGACACCCGACTTCCAGTTGCTCAGCCGCGCGCCGGTGAACACACGACTGCGCTACCGGGCTGCATCCTTCCTCGGCTATCGCGCCAATCTCGCGGAGCCGCCGCAACAGATCCGGCGTGCCCTCGCCCTGCCGCGCGGCCTCAATCCGCAGGCGCACCAACTGGCGGAAGACTGGCGCGCCCGGCATCCTGACGACGATGCCGCCATCGTGCGCGAGGTGCTGCGCCACTTCAGCCAGGGTGGATTCGAATACACACTGGAACCGCCGCTGCTCGGGGTGAATAGCGTGGACGAATTTTTGTTCCGGACGAAACAAGGCTTCTGCGAACACTACGCCGGCAGTTTCGTGTTCCTGCTGCGCGCCGCCGGTATCCCGGCGCGTGTGGTCACCGGCTATCAGGGCAGCGAATACAATGCACTCGGCGGCTATTACATCCTGCGTCAGTCCGATGCCCACGCTTGGGCCGAGGTGTGGTTGCCCGAACGCGGCTGGGTGCGTCACGACCCGACCGCCGTCATCGCCCCCGCACGTATCGAGTTCGGTCTCTCCGCCGCCGTAGCCGACCCGGCCGCGCTGCCATTCATGGCTCGCAACCCGCCGCAATGGCTGCGCGAACTGCGTTTCAACTGGGATGCGCTGGCGAACCAATGGAACCAGTGGGTGCTGGGTTACAACCCGGAAACACAGTTCGCCTTCCTCACCCGTCTCGGCATGGAGGACATCACCTGGCAGAAAATGGCACTGAATATGCTGGCCGGCATCTTCCTTCTGGTGGGATTGTTCACCCTGATCTTGTTGCGCCGTCTGGTGGTGCGCCAGCGCGACCCGGTACAGGCGGTCTGGCTCAAGTTCTGCCGCAAATTGAAAAAAGCCGGACTGCCGCGCGCGCCGCACGAAGGGCCGCTGGATTATGCGGCGCGGATCGCCGCCGCACGGCCGAAGATCGGCGACGATGTGCAAGGTATCGCCGCCCGATACATCGCGCTGCGCTATACGGGCCACAGCAACACCGCATCGCTGCAAGCCTTCAAACGTGCGGCATCGGCATTCAAGCTATAATCCGCGCCACTTTCTTCGGGACACGCGTCATGCACATCACCAGAAGGCTGGAATTCGATGCCGGCCACCGCATCCCCAATCACAACAGCCAATGCAAACATCTGCACGGCCATCGCTATGCCATCGAGATCACACTGGCAGGCGAAGTAATCACCACCGAAGGAGTGTCGGAACAGGGCATGGTGATGGATTTCTCAGACGTAAAGCGCATTGCCAAAGATCATGTGGTCGATGCGTGGGATCACGCTTTCCTGGTCTACCGCAACGACAAGGCGGTGCTGGATTTTCTGAACACGCTGCCGCAGCACAAGACCGTGGTACTGGACGTCGTGCCGACCGCGGAGAATCTGGCACGGGTCGCGTTCGATTTGCTGCACGAGGCTTACCGCGACACGTTCGGTAATCAGTTACGGCTGGTACGCGTGCGTTTGTTCGAGACACCCAACAACTGGGCGGATTACACGCACCCATAGCGGCTATTGGCAATCGATTGGTATCGCTGCGCTCAACCCTTCCTACACGTTGAATCTTGAACTGGTCAAAGCTTGTGCAGCAGCATTGAGAGCCCTGTGCATTCCAATATGCAGACTTCCAAGTTTTGGAGTTTGCCCGTGGGATGGGTTGGGCGGCACGGAAAAAAATATCTCGTTCCACGGTACTTCAACCATATAGCGGAGATCGAATTTCGTGTCGTATGACAAACCGGCGACTTCGTAGGCAGTTTTGTTTTCTGCTTTTCGAATTGCAAATTCGCCAGCATTCAATCGGTCAACTTTCTGCGATGTTCCATAAGCAACCTTCACCGTATGCCCGTCTTCGTATTCTGTAACAGAAATAACGAGGGATGGGCGAGGCTTTGGCCCCGGAATATCCCGAGGGCGTTGCGGGAAGTGGCACCAGACAACATCTCCTGGGTTAGGCAATTCCCACATGATCTCTCCTTAAAGCAAAGATCGCGTGTTGATTGCCTTGCCCTTCGGCAGCATTGGTTCCGCAGCCTTTCGAAGGCGCTTAATGTCACCAACTGTAAGTTGTCCGTCATCAATTTCGTAGGCAGGAAGAACCTCTTTTGCAAAACGGGAGATAGCGAGATGCACCACCATCGTTTCACTTACATCCATTTCATCAGCCAGCGCCTTAAGGGTTTCTCTCGTAACCCCATAAGGAGAGTTCTTGGATTTGAATTTCAGAAGCAAATTCCTCATGATTACCTCCCCGTTAGATATATATTTATTATATACTTTACAACGGTGCTTGCAATATGAAAATTTTTGCGTCGCGAGCTCCTTTGAAATGCGCGTATCCCGTTGCAGCGCAGTATATGGTTGGTATGTAAGCAGGAAATTTTTCCCGCAACACCGCAGTTGGGATGAAATCTGGATTTTTTACACCTGCATGTTCATGATGTCGTTGTAAGCCGCCACCATCTTGTTGCGTACCTGGATTGCAGTCTGGAACGAGAGGTTGGCTTTCTGCATCGCAATCATGGTATCGCTCAAGCTCACCTTGTCATCGCCCAGCACGAACGCCTGCTGCATGGCTTCCGCCTCACGCTGGCTGCGGTTTACACCATCCAGCGAGGATTTCAGGACATTGGCAAAGTCGGCCGTACCGCCCGCCGCCGTTACCGATGTGCTTGGCTGACCTTGTGCCACCGCCACGGCGGCACGCATTTGCGTCAACAGGCTATCAACGCTGGAAACACCGTTTACGCTCATAATTGCCCCTCCTTGTAGGCACCCCGAGGCACCTTTATATTTTCACGGCGGCACAATAGCAGTGCTCGCGCGGGCTCTTTTCGGGGAATAGCGCGGTAATTTCCGCGCTTTTCCGCAGACCATGCTTGATTTACGGGCCGATAATCCGCAGCATGAAAACGAGTATTAACGAGTTTCGGTGCAGGCTAACCTTCAGGTTATGCCGGAGCCAAGAAGTGAAGCAGCAACTCTCCGGGTGAAAGATATGGCTGAAATAACTATGAACAGCAATCCGAGCATGGCGCAATTGTTGCTCGGTATCCCCAGCCAGCAAAAGCTGGGAATGATCGTGGCCGTCGCCGCGACCGTCGCCCTGCTCTCGGGCCTCTGGCTCTGGGGACAATCCCCTGACTACCGTGTACTGTATGCAAATCTGGCAGAGCGCGACGGCGGTGCGGTGATCGAGTCCTTGCAACAACAGAACATCCCCTATAAGTTCGCCGAAAGTGGCGGCGCCCTGATGGTGCCCTCCGATCGCGTGCATGAAGTGCGCCTGAAAATGGCGGCGATGGGCCTGCCCAAGGGCGGAACTGCCGGCTTCGAGCTGATGGAGAACCAGAAATTCGGCACCAGCCAATTCCTCGAGCAGGTCAATTTCCAGCGGGCACTGGAAGGTGAACTGGCCCGCTCGGTACAGGCAATGGCCTCCGTATCCAATGCACGGGTGCATCTGGCCATCCCCAAACCCACCGTATTCGTCAAGGAAAAACAGAAGCCCACCGCCTCGGTGGTGCTCTCGCTGTATGCCGGACGCTCACTGGATGAAGGCCAGGTCAATGCCATCGTGCATCTGATCTCCAGCAGCGTGCCGGATATGCCGGCGCAGAACGTGACCGTGGTCGACCAGACCGGCACCCTGCTTTCTGCCGCGCGCGACGGCAACCGCCAGTTGCTGGACGCAACACAGTTGAAATATGTGCGCCAGATCGAGCAGGATTATGTGAAACGTATCCAGGACATCCTGAGCCCGATCACCGGAGTGCAGAATGTGCGCGCGCAAGTCACAGCCAGCCTCGACTTCACCGCCACCGAGCAGACATCGGAGCTGTACAAACCCAACCAACCGCCCAATGCGGCCGCCGTGCGCAGCATGCAGAGCACGGAAGCGCTGGATGGCGTGAAAACAGCGGGCGGCGTGCCGGGCGCACTGTCCAACCAGCCACCGGTACCGGCCACGGCACCGATCGTGACCCCCGCCGGCGCCTTGCCGAATGCCGCCGGCACCGCCGCCGAAAGATCGAACAAGGCACTGACCACCAATTATGAAGTGGATCGCACCATCCAGCACACCAAGCTGCCCACGGGCAGCATCAAGCGGCTGTCAATTGCGGTGGTGCTGAACAACCGCAGCGTCCCGGGCCAGGACGGCAATACCGTCTCCACGCCCTACAGCGATGTGGAAAAAACGCAGATCGCCTCGCTGATTCGCGAGGCCGTCGGTTTTGAGGAGCAGCGCGGCGACAGCCTCAATCTGCTCAATAGCGCTTTCAACGACACCTCGGAAGTTCTGCCCGAGGTTCCGTTATGGCAGCAGACGGAGATCATTTCGCTGGTGAAAGATGCGGTGAAATATCTGCTGATCAGCGGCGGTATTTTATTCCTGCTGCTGGGCATCATCCGGCCGGCTTTCAAGAGTGTGGCGCAGCACAGCGCGTCATTGCGCGAATACGCGACGGCAAACAGCGACGCTGCGGCAGCGCATAATGCACCGCCGCAATCCGCCCATAACTACGAGACCAACTTGCAAGTCGCCAAACAATTGTCCAAGGACGACCCCAAGATCGTTGCCACGGTGGTCAAGGAATGGGTGAACAAGGAATGAGTGACGCCGGCATCAACAAGAGCGCGATCCTGCTGATGACCCTCGGCGCTGACGAGGCGGCCGAGGTGATGAAATATCTGGAACCGAAAGAGGTGCAGAAGATCAGCAGCGCCATGGTCGCGCTGAAAAATCTCAATCGCGACCAGATCGCCGATGTGTTCGAAGAATTCCATGTCAGCGCCGCCGAAAAAACCACCATCGGCCTGAATTCCAGCGATTACATTCGCGACATGCTGAACAAGGCGCTGGGTGACGACAAGGCGGCGGGCCTGCTCGACCGCATTCTGCACAACAGCGACACCAGCGGCATCGAAAGCCTGAAGTGGATGGATCCCGAGTCGGTTGCCGACCTGGTTGCCAATGAGCATCCGCAGATCATCGCCACCATCATGGTGCATCTGGAGCCGGACCAGGCTTCCGCCGTGCTGACCCAACTGACCGAGCGCACCCGCAACGACGTGCTGCTGCGCATCGCCACCCTGGACAGCGTCCAGCCGGCCGCACTGCATGAGCTGAATGATGTGTTGAGCAAGCTTTTGTCAGGCAATGCGCTGGCCAAAAAGAGCATCCGCGGCGGCATCAAGACTGCTGCAGAAATCCTCAATTACATCGGCAGCACGCAGGAAGCAGTTCTTGAATCGGTGCGCACGCATGATCCCGAGCTGGCACAAAAAATCATGGACGAGATGTTCGTATTCGAGGACATCATGGCTGTGGACGACAGAGGCATCCAGCTGGTGCTGCGCGAAGTGCAGTCCGAGTCGCTGATCGTGGCGCTCAAGGGTGCCAGCGAGGAAATGCGCGAGAAGATATTCAAGAACATGTCGCAACGCGCTGCCGAAATGCTGCGCGAAGACCTGGAGGCGAAGGGCCCGGTCAAACTGAGCGAAGTTGAATCGGAGCAGAAGGAGATCCTGAAGGTTGTGCGTCGCCTGTCGGACGAAGGCCAGATTGTGCTGGGCGGCAAGGGAGAAGACGCATATGTCTGAAAGTGCCGCACCGGAACAGCTCACCGCCTGGCAGCGCTGGGAACTGCCCGCCTTCACCACCTCGCGTGAGCGGGTCAACTTGCCGACTGCGCATGAACTGGAACAGATTCAAAAACAGATCCGCGATGAGGGATACCAGGCCGGTTACAAGGAAGGCCAGCAACGCGGTTATACCGAAGGCATGCAGCAAGCGGCAAAAACAGTCAAACACCTGGAGGCGTTATCCCTGCTGCTGCAGAACCAGGTGGATGAGCTGGTGGTGCAGGAACTTACCGGACTGGCGCTGGATGTCGCACGCCAGGTGATCCAGCAGTCGCTCAAGGTGCAGCCCGAATTGCTATTGGGCATGGTGCGCGAAGCGGTCGGCAGTCTGCCGGTATTCAATCAGGCAGCGCACGTGATTCTCAATCCACAGGATGCCGCGCTGGTGCGCGAACAGATGGGAGAACAGCTTGCGCATTCGGGCTGGAAAATTCTGGAAGATGCGCGGATGGGGCGCGGCAATGCGCGTGTGGAGACCGCCAATAGCGAGGTCGATGCTTCACTCAACGCACGCTGGCAACGCGTCACCGCCGCAATGGGGCTGGATACGCCGTGGCTGCTGCGCGAAGGCAAGGAGGCTGATGATGATGCCGCAGCATGAGCGCTGGCAAACTGCCCTGCGCAACAATCGCGAAGCCGTGATGCAAAGCGCGCCGCTACAGGTGAGCGGCCGCCTGACCAAGGTCACCGGTCTGGTGATGGAAGCAGTCGGTCTGCGCATGGCGGTGGGCAGCACCTGCTGGATCGAATTGCCGCAAAACCGCATTGAGGCGGAAGTAGTCGGCTTCGCCGGCGACCGCCTGTTTCTGATGCCGGAGAACGACGTGCATGGATTGTTGCCCGGTGCGCGCGTGGTGCCTGCCGAACTGGCGCGCGCGCCGATCAAGGTCGGCCAATCCAGCCAGCGCCGCCGGCGCACGGCCGATCTGGCGCGCCACCTGCCCGTGGGCGAACATCTGCTGGGGCGTGTACTGGATGGTGCCGGCCGTCCACTCGATCAATACGGCGCTTTGGCGGAAGGTAAAAGTGCGCCGCTGCAAAGCCGTCCAATCAATCCGCTGGAGCGCGCGGCAATCAAGAATGCGCTGGATGTCGGGGTGCGCGCGATCAACAACTTGCTCACCGTCGGACGCGGCCAGCGCATGGGCCTGTTCGC
>DISA01000033.1:388-3014 GCA_002421915.1 Gallionellaceae bacterium UBA6222 | reverse complement strand
TTGCCTTCGCGCAGCACCGGGTTCACCGCGCTGCCCAGCACTTTGCCGTAGCGTGTCTTGATCTCCTTCTCCGCATCGGTCTTCGGCTCGTCCGGGAAGCCGGGGATGTCGTAGCCTTTGGATCGCAATTCCTTGATCGCCGCCTTGAGTTGCGGGATCGATGCGCTGATATTCGGCAGCTTGATGATGTTCGCTTCCGGCTTCAGCGTCAGCGCCCCCAGCTCGGACAAACCGTCCGCGACCTTCTGTGCGGCGGTGAGTTTTTCGGGGAAGGTCGCGAGGATGCGTCCGGCCAGCGAGATGTCGCTGGTCTCGACGGCGACACCGGCCGCCTTGGTGAAGGCCTGTATGATGGGAAGCAATGAGTAGGTCGCCAGTCGCGGCGCTTCATCGGTCAGGGTGTAGATGATCTTTGCGGTTGTCATGTTGGTGTCCGGAATATTGGAAAGATTGAGATGAGTCGTATCCTGTTGTTCAACAAACCCTACGGCATGATCTGCCAGTTCAGCAAGGACGGACTGCATCCGACGCTGGCGGATTATATCGCCGTTCCCGACGTATATCCCGCCGGCAGACTGGATACCGACAGCGAAGGCTTGCTGCTGCTGACCGACAATGGCAAGTTGCAGCACCGCATCACCGACCCCAAGCACAAGCTGGCCAAGACTTATTGGGTGCAGGTGGAAGGCGTGCCTGACGAAGTCGCCTTGCAGCAGTTGCGGCGGGGCGTGCAGCTCAAGGATGGCCCGACCTTGCCTGCCGAGGCGCAGGCGATGGAGGAACCGGCCGGCCTGTGGTCGCGCGACCCGCCGGTGCGTTTCCGCCAGAATATTCCGACCCGATGGCTCGAGTTGACCATCCACGAGGGCCGGAATCGCCAGGTACGCCGGATGACGGCGGCGGTCGGATTCCCCACTTTGCGCCTGATCAGGCATGCCGTCGGCGACTGGACGCTGGACGGGATCACTCCTGGCGAATGGCGCGAGCAGGAGGTGGCTAATGTATAATGCGCGCCTTTCCGAATTCGGGAGTCCTACATGCCTATTTACGAATATCACTGCGGTAGCTGCGGCGTACAGAAGGATGTGATGCAGAAAATCAGCGACCCCGTGCTGACCGCTTGTCCGGCGTGCGGCGCGGAAACCTTTACCAAACAAGTGACAGCAGCCGGGTTTCAGCTCAAGGGCAACGGCTATTACGCCACCGATTTCAAGAACAAGCCGGCGCCGGCGTGCGAGCCGTCGGGGTGTGCATCCTGTCCCGCTGCCGAGGCACATTCGTGAAAAAATACCTGCTGACAGGTCTGCTGGTGCTGGTGCCGCTGGTGATCACCCTGTGGGTGCTCAGCTTCATCATCGGCATCCTTGATCAGTCGCTATGGCTACTGCCGTCTGCTTGGCATCCGGACTATCTGCTCGGTATGCATTTTCCAGGGCTGGGCGTAATCCTGACCTTCGGCACCGTGCTGCTCACCGGCTTGTTGGTGCGCAACGTGTTCGGCCAGCAGTTGCTGGAGTATTGGGAGGGGCTGATGCGCCGCATCCCGTTCGTGAACGCGATCTACAACAGCGTCAAGCAAGTCAGTGACACCCTGCTCTCCGGCAGCGGGAATTCCTTCCGCAAAGTGTTGCTGGTGCGTTATCCGCATGCGCAGGCTTGGTCTCTGGCCTTTCAGACCAACGTGCCTGCCGAGGTGACGCGCAAGTTGTATGGCTTGCATGGCGATGAATACGTGGGCGTATTCGTGCCGACCACGCCCAGCCCGGTCAACGGTTTTTATTTCTATGTAAAGAAGTCCGAGACGATCGAACTCGACATCAGCGTGGATGCGGCCTTCAAAGCCATCGTTTCCATGGGCGTGGTGACCACGCCCGAGAACGCTGCCCGGCTCGCTGCTTCCAATTAAGCCACTTTAGTATCTTTTCTATTTGTACCCCTATCATGCGAACTCACTACTGCGGACAACTCAACGTTAACCATCTTGGCAACACCGTCACCCTGTGCGGCTGGGCCCATCGCCGCCGCGACCATGGCGGGGTGATCTTCATCGACCTGCGCGACCGCGAAGGTCTGGCACAGGTGGTGTGCGATCCGGACCGCGCCGACATGTTCGCCATCGCCGAATCGGTGCGCAACGAATTCGTGCTCAAGATCACCGGACGTGTGCGCCGCCGTCCCGAGGGCACGGAAAACAAGAATCTGCCCAGCGGCGAGGTCGAAGTGCTGTGCCACGAGATCGAAGTGCTAAACGTTTCGGTCACACCGCCGTTCCAACTGGATGACGAGAACCTGTCGGAGAATGTGCGCCTGACGCACCGTGTGATCGATCTGCGCCGTCCGCAGATGCAGAAGAATATGATGTTGCGCTACCAGACCGCGCGCGCATTCCGCCGTTTTCTGGATGATGCCGGGTTCATCGACATCGAGACGCCGATGCTGACCAAGTCCACGCCGGAAGGCGCGCGCGACTATCTGGTGCCGTCGCGCGTGCATGCGGGCGAATTCTTCGCGTTGCCGCAGTCGCCGCAATTGTTCAAACAGTTGCTGATGGTGGCCGGCTTTGACCGTTACTACCAGATCACCAAATGTTTCCGCGATGAAGATCTGCGCGCCGACCGCCAGCCCG
>DISA01000033.1:126-308 GCA_002421915.1 Gallionellaceae bacterium UBA6222 | reverse complement strand
GCCCGACCTGCGCGTGACGCTGGAGATCACCGAGATGACCGATGCGGTGAAAGATGTCGCGTTCAAGGTGTTTGCCGGTGTGGCGAATTCGGAGAATGGCCGCGTGGCGGCGTTGCGCGTGCCGAACGGCGGCGCGTTCACGCGCGGCGAGATCGATGACTACACCAAGTTTGTCGGCATCT
>DISA01000033.1:0-120 GCA_002421915.1 Gallionellaceae bacterium UBA6222 | reverse complement strand
AATCGCCCATCGTCAAGAACCTGCATTCAGCGGCATTGAAGACCATCATCGAGCGCACGGGTGCCGCGAACGGCGACATCATTTTCTTCGGCGCGGACAAGGCCAAGATCGTCAACGACG
>DISA01000062.1:3118-4969 GCA_002421915.1 Gallionellaceae bacterium UBA6222 | reverse complement strand
GTGAACTGGAAAACATCATCCAGCGTATGATCATCCTCGCCGAATCGGATTACATCGATGTCGACGTGCTGCCGCCGCAGCTCACCGAACAGAAGGAATCGCGTGGCCGCGCCCTCGACTATCTGCCACNNATTTCATCCGCAAGACCCTGCGCGAAACACGCGGCGACCGCGCTCTGGCTGCGGAAATTCTCGGCATCGATAAGTCGACGTTGTGGCGCAAAGTAAAGCGCTATGGTATCGGGGAATAATGCCGTCTGTTAACTCGTACGCTGCGCCTTAGCGGCTTAGAGGGAGTAGTTCATAGTCGCGGCGATGTAAATATCTTTGACCGTGGCGGACTGCAAGGGGCATCGAGCGAGTGTTATGAAATAGACAAGCTGACTTATGCCCGGATCATGTCCGGCTGATTCTTGCCGGAACCTGACCCAGGCCCCGGCATATTCTGCCGGGACAGTGGAAAAGCAGAAAGTCGGTGATTTACAGCCGGCGTTTAATACTCACTCCGCCGCGCAGGTCACCCGGTTTGTAGCCGGTAGCTTGGTCATGCGGGTATTCCTCGTTCAGACGAGCCTTGACCGCGGGAGAGATCTCGCTTTCGTTGCCATGGCAGGCCACGCAACCGGGTTGCAGCACGATGCCTTTCATGTAGCGCAGATACTTGCCGCTGGGTTCCTTCACGATTTCGGCGACTTCCAGTGTTTCCGGCTTCTCCCCCTTGGCTAGACGCTTCTCCATCTTCTTCAGCGCCTTCTGTTCCCATTCATCCGGGGTTCCCAGCATGGGGTTGCGCACCTTGTTTGAGACGCGCGCCAGTTTCCAGCCTTGCTGGCGCGAGATATCGCCGGCCATCTTCGGGGCGATGTCCTTGCATACCCTGATGGCGGATTCGGGACCGCCTTCGGTCACGGCCTTCTTGTTTTCGGCCATCAATTGTTGCATGAAAGGACCGACGACGGCGCGGCTCTCTTCACGGTATTTTTCCAATTTGTCTGCCATTGCGGGCATGGACAGGACGAGCAGGGCAGACAGCAGCAGTGATTTTTTCATGTAAGCTCCTTGGCTAATGGTTGAACAAAAAAATACCCGACCGGGTCGGGTAAAACGGGTTACTTCTTTTCCATCGGGCAGGTATTCATGCCGAGAAGGGTGTAGGCCGGGCAGAATTTGAACAGGCCGGTGAGCAGGGGCATGATGCCGATATAACCCCAGATACCGACTGTGCCGGTTGCGGCAAGGGCGATCAGGGTCAGGCCGACGATAATGCGCAAAATGCGATCAGTGCTGCCAACGTTGAATTTCATGGTGTACTCCTCTTCGGAAATGGTTGAACGAGGTCTCATTGTAGGCGGGGGCGGGGGTGCAGTCTGTGAGAAACGTCACACATAACACCTTGAGTCAAACGGGGTTTCCTGTTTCAATCCGCCCCATTTTCAAGCATAAGGATGAAACATGGCACAGGCAAGTATCGGCATCATCGGCGGCAGCGGCGTGTATGACATCGCCGGGCTGGAAAACAGGCGCTGGGAGAGGATTGATTCCCCTTTTGGCGAGCCGTCGGACGAATTACTGTTCGGCGAACTCAACGGGATCGAGCTGGCTTTTCTGCCGCGTCACGGGCGCGGCCACAGGATTCCACCCTCTGCGATCAATTTTCACGCCAACATCGACGCGCTCAAGCGCGTCGGGGTGACCGATGTTATCTCGGTCAGTGCGGTCGGTTCGCTGCGCGAGGATATGCCCCCCGGCACTTTTGTTATCGTCGATCAATTCATCGACCGCACCTTTGCCCGCGACAAATCATTCTTCGGCCCCGGTCTGGTGGCGCATGTCTCGATGGCGCATCCGGTGT
>DISA01000062.1:0-2995 GCA_002421915.1 Gallionellaceae bacterium UBA6222 | reverse complement strand
TCACCGACTACGATTGCTGGCATCCGGAGCATGAACACGTAACGGTGGAGCAGGTGATCGGCGTATTGTTGGGTAATGCCGACAAGGCGCGCGCGCTGGTGCAACAAACCGCACCGCGCATCGCGGCCGATGCGGACGCCTGCACTTGCGGTTGCCGCAGCGTATTGCAATATGCGCTGATCACCGCGCCCGAGGCGCGCGATCCGGCGATGGTGGCCAAGTTGCAGGCGGTGGCGGGGCGGGTGCTGAAATGAAAGATGAATTGACACTGCGCGCGGTGCTACTCGATGTATCGCGGCGCATGCTTGAGCTGGGGCTCAATCGCGGTACGGCGGGGAATGCCTCGGCACGTTGTGGGGATGGATTGCTGATCACACCTTCGGCCCTGCCGGTGCCGGCGATGACGGCGGCGAGCATGGTGCGCATGGCGCTTGATGGCAGAGTGCTGCAGGGCGGCAAGCCCTCCAGCGAATGGCGTTTCCATTGCGATATCCTCAATGCCCGACCCGAGATCGGTGCGGTGCTGCACATGCATTCCCCGTTTGCCACCACGCTGGCGTGCCTGCACCGCGCCGTACCCGCCGTGCATTACATGATCGCGCTGGCGGGCGGGGATTCAATCCGCTGCACCCCATACAGTGTGTTCGGCGAACAGCAGCTTTCCGATGATGTGCTGGAAGCCTTGCGGGGGCGCAAAGCCTGCCTGCTTGGCAACCACGGTATGATCGCGCTGGGGGCTGATCTTGACGATGCGCTGGCCGTGGCGCAGGAAGTCGAGTTCCTGTGCGAGATATATTGGCGCACGTTGTCGGTGGGTGAGCCCAGGATACTTACTGCGCAGCAGATGCATGAAGTGAAAGCGAAGTTCGTCGAATACAAAAAACGGAGTTGATATGCCCATTAAGTCACGCGTAAGAACTGTTCCGCATTACCCCAAGCCGGGCATCATGTTCCGCGACATCACCACTGTCCTGAAAGACCCGATTGGCCTGCGCGCCACCATCGACGAACTGGCGCGCCGCTACCGTGACGTAAAGATCGACAAGGTCGCGGGTATCGAGTCGCGCGGTTTCATTCTGGCCGCACCGCTGGCTTACGCTTTGGGCAAGGGTTTTGTCCCGATCCGTAAAAAAGGCAAGCTGCCCGCCGAAACCATCGGTCACGACTATGAGCTTGAATATGGCAGCGACCGCATCGAGATTCATGTCGATGCGATTGAGAAAGGCGAAAAAATATTGCTGGTGGACGACCTGATCGCTACCGGTGGCACGGCGCAAGCCGCCTGCATCCTGATTGAGAAGATGGGGGGCCGGATTGTCGAATGCGCGTTCATGATCGATCTGCCGGACATCGGCGGACGGGTGCGGCTGGAGCAGTGCGGTCACAGGGTGTTTGCCCTGTGCGAGTTCGAGGGTGATTGAACGATAAACCTGTCTCGCGGGAGATGATTGAACGCGGTGTAGAATGCGCGCCGTTTGCAGACCTTCATCCATGTCTTCACCCATCAACTATCACTGGCGTATTGCCGGTTTCTATTTTTTCTACTATGCCTTCGTGGGGATGTTCTCGCCCTACTGGAGCTTGTATCTGCAATCGCTGCAGTTCGATGCGATCGATATCGCGATTTTGATGTCGTTGCAACCGCTGATGCGCATGGTTGCACCCAATGTCTGGGGCTGGCTGGCCGATCACACTGGCAAGCGGCGCGAGGTGGTGGTCATGGCGGCGAGCTTGAGCGCGCTGTTCTACCTGGGTGTGTTCGCCACCACCAGTTTCTGGGGATTGTTCATCGTCCTGTTGCTGATGAGCTTCTTCTGGAGCGCCTCGATGCCGCTGGTGGAAGCAACCACACTCACCTGGCTGGGCAGCAACACCGCGCATTACGGGCGCCTGCGTTCATGGGGCTCCATCGGTTTTATCCTGTCGGTGGTGGGGCTGGGCTATGCATTTGATTACATCGCCATCGCATGGCTACTGTGGGCGGGACTGGTGTGCGAAGTGGGTATCCTGATTTTCGCCCGCCAGATTCCCCCGACCGAGGTGTTGGCGCATCACACCGATCACCAGCCGATCAGACAGATCGTGATGCAGCCGCACGTGTTGGTTTTATTCGGTGCGTGTTTCCTGATGGCGGCGGCACATGGCCCGTATTACACATTCTTTTCCATCTATCTGGTCGAGCACGGCTATGCCAAGAGTGTGGTGGGCGGGCTGTGGGCGCTGGGGGTGATCTGCGAAATCGGGGTGTTCTTTGTCATGCCGACGCTGGTGCGGCGCTTTGGTTTTACGCGCATCCTGCTTATAAGTTTTGGCGCGGCGGTTTTGCGCTTCATGCTCATCGGCTGGGCGGTGGATATCGTTGCGTTGTTGCTGCTCGCGCAGGTGCTGCATGCGCTGACTTTTGGCGCTTATCACGCTGCCTCGTTGGGCTTGGTGCACGAATTTTTCCGGGGGCGCCATCAATCCAGGGGACAGGCACTGTTCGGCAGTATCACCTACGGCGCGGGCGGCATTCTGGGAAGTTTGGCCAGCGGACCGATCTGGCAACACTGGGGTGCTTCGGCCTTATATTCATTCAGTTCAAGCATGGCACTGCTCGGCCTGATGTTGGTGGCATGGCTGCTGCGCCGCGTTAACCGATAAACGAAATGATAAAATTTCACCCCGCTTAATGAATGGTCACACCATGAATCAAGTCTTCCTGTACGACACCACACTGCGTGACGGCACGCAGCGCGAGGNNGCTGGCCCGGTTCCAACCCCAAAGACGCGGAATTCTTCGCGCGCGCGGGCAAGCTGGATTTTGGTTCCGCCAAGCTTGCCGCATTTGGGCGCACGCGCCAAAAGAATAAACCGTGCGAGCAGGACGCAAATCTGCAGGCATTGCTGGATGCGGCAACGCCCGTCGTCACTATGGTAGGCAAGAGTTCGGATTACCACGTCAAGGTTGTGCTCTCCGCCACACTGGAAGAGAACCTCGCGATGATCCGCGACA
>DISA01000035.1:2498-5861 GCA_002421915.1 Gallionellaceae bacterium UBA6222 | reverse complement strand
GCTATCGCCAGTTTCACCAGATCGGGGTGGAGGCGCTGGGCTTCGCCGGACCGGACATCGATGCCGAGCAGATCGTGATGTGCGCGCGGCTGTGGCGGAAATTGGGCCTGCGCGATGTGTCGCTACAATTGAACACCCTGGGCGATGCGGCCTCGCGCCAGCGTCATCGCACCAAACTGATCGCGTATTTCGGGCAGCACCAGGACGCGCTGGACGCCGATGCGCAGCGCCGCCTGCACAGCAATCCGCNNCGATGCAGGCGCTGGTGGAAGGCGCACCGAAACTGCTGGACGAGCTGGAAGATGATGCGCTCGCGCATTTCGATGCGGTGCAGGCGATCCTGCGCCGCCACGACATCGCGTTCGAGATCAACCCGCGCCTGGTGCGCNNGTGCGCGGACTGGATTACTACAATCGCACGGTATTCGAATGGGTGACCACGCGCCTGGGTGCGCAGGGCACAATTTGCGCCGGTGGCCGTTTTGACGGCCTGATCGGGCAGATCGGCGGCAAGCCCGCACCGGCCTGCGGGTTTGCGATGGGTGTGGAGCGCCTGCTGGCGCTGTTGCAGGAAGACGGGATGCAGCAACCGCCGGCGGCACCGGACGTGTATCTGGTGCATCAGGGCGAGGCGGCGGATGCGCTGGCAAGCGTGACGGCAGAATCTTTGCGCGATGCGGGATTGAAAGTGTTGCTGCATTGCGGCGGCGGCGGTTTCAAGGCGCAGATGAAAAAAGCGGACGGCAGCGGCGCGACCTGTGCCGTCATCATCGGCGATGACGAGGCGGCGGCGGATACGGCAACGCTCAAGCCTTTGCGCAACGGCGGTGAGCAACAGTGTGTGGGCGTGGCGGAATTGCCGCAACGGATTCGTGAATTGATCAAGTAAGGGAAACGGAAATGGCTGAATTGGATTTGCATGAACAGGAACAGGTTGATGCCTTCAGGGCGTGGTGGAAAGAGAACGGCAACTGGGTCATCGGCATCGTGTTGCTGGGGGCGCTCGCGTTTGCGGGCAGCCAGTATTGGCGCAACCATCAGGCGGGCCAGGCGGCGGATGCTTCCAAACTGTACGGTGAGGTGTTGCAGCAAGTTGAAACCCGTGATGCCAAGCGTATCGGCGATGCGGCGGATGCGCTGGCGAACCGCTATGGCAGCAGCGCCTATGCGCCGCGCGCGCAATTACTGGCGGCACAAGCCAGTTTGCAGGCGGGAGATGCCGCGCGGGCGAAGGTGCAGCTGTTGTGGGTGATCGAGCACGCGGATGAAACGGCCATACAGCATACGGCACGCTTGAAACTGGCCAGCGTGTTGCTTGATCAGGGGCAATATGATGCCGCCCTGCAACAACTCGCCGCCAAGCATTCGGATACGTTTGCCAGTCTGTACGCCGACCTCAAAGGGGACGTGCTTCTGGTAATGGGCAAGAAGGATGAAGCGCGTGCTGCCTGGCAATTGGCGCTGGACAAGATGGACGCAAAGATCACCTATCGCAGTCTGATTCAACTGAAGCTGGACGGCTTGGGTAGCGCGCAATGAAGTTGACTCGTTTTCTTGCGCCCGCCCTGCTGCTGTTGTTGAGTGCTTGCAGCAGCAGTCAGCCCACGCTCAAGCCGGCGGAATTACTCAAGTTCGAGCCGACGGCGCGCATCGATGTGCGCTGGCAGCAGGAGGTGGGCGATGCCGGGCTCAATGTGCTGACGCCGGGGGTGACACGCGAGGCGGTATTCGCGGCGAACGACCGTTATCTGTATCGCTTTGACCGCGACAGCGGGAAGCAGATCTGGAAAATCGAGCCGGGCTTTGCCATTTCCGGTGGAGTCGGCGCGGGCGAGGGTCTGGTGCTGGTAGGCAGCGACAAAGGGGTTGTGGCTGCATTTGATGCGGCGGATGGGAAACCGCGCTGGCAAACCAGAGTTTCCAGCGAAGTGTTGAGTGCACCACAGGTGGCGGGAGAGATCGCCGTAGTGCGTTCGGGCAATGGCCGTATCGCCGGGCTGAATGCGGCTAACGGTGAACGTCTGTGGCTGTACGAACGTTCAACCCCGGCGCTGATCGTGCGCAATCACGCCGGTGTGGTGATCCGCAACGGCATGGTGTATGCCGGCTTCGCGGCTGGCAGGGTGGCCGCGATCGGCCTGACCAAGGGGGCCGTGATCTGGGAGGCGGCGGTGTCGCAACCGCGCGGCAATACCGAGCTGGAGCGGATCAGTGACATCACCAGTCTGCCGGTGGTGGACGATACGCAGTTGTGCGCCGTCGCATTTCAGGGACGGCTGGTCTGTTTTGACGCGATCCGCGGCAATCCGCTGTGGACGCGCGATCTGTCGAGTGACAAGGGATTGGCCATGTTCGGCAATTTCCTGTATCTGACAGACACGGAGGGCTCGGTGTACGCGCTGGACAAGAGTACCGGTGCCACCGTGTGGAAGAATGAACAACTGGCACGGCGCGCGGTCAGCGCCCCTTATCCCTTCGGGGAGCATCTGCTTGCCGGAGATTTCGAGGGATATCTGCACCTGTTCAGCACCCGCGACGGCAGTATCGTGGCGCGCCGCGCAACCGATGGCAGCGCGATCCCCAATGCACCAAGCCTGCTCGGCGAAGGCGCGCTGGTGCAGACCAGTGACGGCCAGCTTATATCAATTTCAGTCGGCCGCTGATGCTGCCCACCCTCGTTCTCGTCGGTCGCCCCAACGTTGGCAAATCCACGTTGTTCAACCGCCTCACCCGCAGTCGTGATGCGCTGGTGGCCGACCAGCCTGGCCTGACGCGCGACCGCCATTACGGNNGGAGCCGGTCGCCAAGGAAGGCATCCTGCACGAGATGGCGAAGCAGACACGGCAGGCGGTGGACGAGGCCGATCTGGTGCTGTTCATCGTGGACGGCCGCGAGGGTTTGACACCGCATGACCGCATCATTGCGACGCAATTGCGCAAGAGCGGGCGCCCCTTGTTGCTGTTGGTGAACAAGGCGGAAGGGATGCAGAGGGCGCGCGTGACCGCCGAATTCCACGAGCTTGGCTTGGGCGAGCCGCTGCCCATCTCGTCGGCACACGGCGAGAATGTCACCGAGATGATCGAAATAGCGCTGGATGAATTGCCAGCCACCGAAATCGAGGCCGAAGAAAAATCCGATCATCCCAAACTCGCCATCGTCGGCCGCCCCAATGTNNAGCGCGTCATCGCCTTCGACCAGCCGGGCACGACGCGCGATTCCATTTATATTGATTTCGAGCGTGCGGGCAAGCAATACACCATCATCGACACCGCGGGCGTGCGCCGCCGGGGCAAGGTTGACGAAGCGATCGAGAAATTCTCGGTGGTGAAGACCCTGCAAGCGATCGAGGACGCCAATGTGGTGG
>DISA01000035.1:0-2450 GCA_002421915.1 Gallionellaceae bacterium UBA6222 | reverse complement strand
CGGTGAACAAATGGGACGGGCTGGATGAATACAAGCGCGACACCGCCAAACGTGACATCGAACGCAAACTGCATTTCCTCGGTTTCGCCAAGCACCATTTTATCTCGGCGCTGAACGGCACCGGGGTGGACGCCCTGCTGAAATCGGTGGATCAGGCATACGCCTCCGCCATGGCAAAACTGCCCACCCCGCAACTCACCCGCGTCCTGCTGGCGGCAGTCGAGAAACAGGCACCGCCGCGCGGCGGCATCTTCCGACCCAAGATGCGCTACGCCCATCAGGGCGGCAGCAACCCGCCGCTGATCATCGTCCACGGCAGTGCGCTGGACAAAGTGCACGCCAGCTACCAGCGCTACCTGGAGAAATGTTTCAGCGATGCTTTCAAGTTGCAGGGCACACCGCTGCGCATCGAGTTCAAATCCGGCAAAAACCCTTTTGCCGACAAAGCACCGCGTCCCCTCACCGAAAGCGAAGAGCGCGCCGCCCACCGCAAACGGATCCATGGGCGCAAGAAGTACGGCTGAAACCGGAAAGATGCTGCGTGGCCGGTGTTGTTTTGACCAGATGCGCGAAAGATTGACAATCTTTTTTACACCGCGCAACGATGTGATGCGCATCATTTCGGCCCGAAAATCCAACCAACGTGAGGTGAACCAATATGAAAACTGTTCGCATGACCATTGATGTCAAGAACCCTGTGGCCAAGCCATTAGGACGGATCGATGCCCGCCGAGTCGACACCACGACAGAAGCCGATATTGCAAGGCAAAAAGCGGCGGACGAGGTTGAGGTCATGCTCGATACAGCGAAATTTGCACGTCGTGTTCGCAGGCGCCTCGGCTTTAGTCAAGCCGAGTTCGCCGAGCGTATTGATGTCTCCCTCGATACCATCAGAAACTGGGAGCAGGGGAAAAGGTGCCCTACGGGGGCGGCGAAGGCTCTTCTGAAGGTGTTGGACAAGGCGCCAGAGGCTGCGTTGGCGGCTTTACACTAAAAAAACAAACACAAACACGCAACAAAGGGGACGCTACCCTTTTTCTGCCCGAAGTGGAAACAGTGACTCTGCTGTATGAACGCCGGAATCCTTACCAGACGCCTCCAACTCGGCGGGGGCTAATCGGCGCATTCCAAGTTGACCGCTTGCGCGGGTATACCGAGTGCCAGAACATGCTTACGCGGGCTATAGACCGAATTGGCAGGGGTTAGCTTCGATGCGCTACGAGTGAAGCTGCTGTTGGCCCCGAAGAAGCAAGGCATCGTCACCAGTTTCAGGTCAATCAAGAAAAAGAGACAGTCAGCAGATGAAAGTATCGGCCGTGCCATGTTTTACGTTGGCGGTTATGACGACTATGAGACCGTCAGTCAGGGTGCCGAAACGGAATACGGTTACATTTGGGGTGGATCTGGCGAAGCTGGAGGAGTGGTTGGTGAGCCATGAGACAGCATAAGCCTCTTGACATGGTAATGCAATCGCATTACCATTCTTCTGACACTAGGAGCTAATATGCACAGCACTCTACAATTTGAATCAACCTTGACCGATCGCTACCAAACGACGGTTCCAGAGACGGTTCGCCATGTCCTGAGGTTGGGTAAGCGCGACAAAATTCATTACGTCATCCAACCTGATGGCGCTGTTCTTATGACTCGTTCCGCACTTTCAGAAGACGACCCTGTGGTTGGCAGCTTCCTGGATTTTTTAACACAAGACATGAAGAAGCATCCCAATCACATACAAATGATTGATGCCGGATTGGCTGATCGCATCCGCTCGCTGGTTGGACACATTGAGGTCGATCTTGATGCACCGCTGTCGGCAGACAACGAATGACGCCATTGGTGGTTAATGGATGGACGCTGTTTGCTCATCCTCTTTTTCTTGAACAACTGGAAGCAACCATTGTAAAAGTCGAAGAGCTTCGCCGAAAAGGCTCTTCTGGATATACAAAAAAGAATGCTTCAAAGCGTCTTGCTGCGATCAATAAACTTGCATTCGAAGTAATCCCGCAAGATCCAAGCCAATCAGACTATCGCCAGGGAGAAACGCTTGGCAAGGAATATAAACACTGGTTTCGCGCCAAATTCTTCCAGCAGTATCGCTTGTTCTTCAGATTTCACCAGGAAAGCAAAATCATCATTTATGCATGGGTGAATGACGAGGATACCAAGCGAGCCTATGAAAGCAACGACGATGCATATCGCGTGTTTACTAAGATGTTGAACAGTGGGCATCCGCCAAGTGAATGGGATAAATTATTGGCTGAAGCGCATCAATTGCAGCAGAAACCATAGTTGCTATTCCACACTATTCTCCAACTCTCTCCGAGTCTTGACCAAAAGACGAAGGAGATTCACAAATGAAAGAGTACCAGAGCCTCGCTCATACGAGATGGGATTGTAAAGAGGCTACTTTGTCTCGACAGTAGGGCTAGCAGCCCGTCGGACTTCCC
>DISA01000020.1:10537-14146 GCA_002421915.1 Gallionellaceae bacterium UBA6222 | reverse complement strand
GGAAGACCCCGACACGCTGTTCTTCAATCGCGAACTTTCTATCGAAGGGGATACGGAACTCGGCTTGTATGTAAAAAATATGCTCGACGCAGTCGAATGGCCGCAACTACCCAAGTTGCCCGGCTTTAGTCATTGAGCGAGCGCCCCCTACCCGGAAAGCATATGCCTGATTTAATCGCCGCCTTCCTGAAGCTGCACCCACTCCTGTGCTTCCCCGTAGTTGCTGAACGCCTCAATATCCGCATCCATGAACAGGCGCGATAGCCATGCCTGCCAGGCGAGCCACTGATTGTCGGTGACGACGGCAATCTTGTCGAAGTCATGGTTGTGCTGGCGGCTGAAGAATTTGATTTCTTCCCACGCCACGTCCGGGGTATAGGCGAGCATGCCGCGCAGGTCGAATATCAGATTCACTCTTCCGCCGCCCTTTAGTTTGTACAGGGCGTGCTCTTCGAACTGCTTGAAATCGGCAATGGTGAATTCGCCCATGACGGCGATGTTGACCAGATTGTTCTTGTCTTCGATGGTGATCATTTCGGTGTCTCGTTGGGGTGGGGTGACAGGCGCAAGCTTAACATGCCGCTGGCGATGATGAGTGCGATGCCGAACCATGCGCTCAGGCTCAATAACTCGCTCCAGAACAGCAGGCCGAACAGCGCGGAGAATACGATGGTGCTATAGGCCAGACTGCCGACCACCAGGGTCTGTCCGGTGCGGTAGGCGCGCGTCATGGCGAGCTGGGCGAAGGTGGCGCAGGCGCCGATGGCGGCCAGCGGGGGCAGCGTATCGAAAGTCACCCTGTGCAGCGGGTATTGCAGCATCCACGCGCCGCTGAAGAGGGTGGCGATAAGGTTGAAATAGAACACCACGCGCATGCCGGATTCACCGAGCATGCCAAGCTGGCGCACGTTGAGGAGGGCGACGCCGGCCAGCATGCCGGAAACGAGACCAAGCAGGCCGGGTACGAGTTGATCATGCGCCAATGTCGGATGCAGCAGCAGGATGATGCCGGCGAAGCCGATGACGAGCGAGCTGCTTAACGGCGCATGGAACTTCTCTTTCAGTACCAGCACGGTCAGCGCGGAAAGAAACAGCGAAGAGGTGTAGTTGAGGGTGATCGCGGTTGCCAGTGGCAGCATGGTGATGCAATAGAAGAACAACATCATGGCGAGGGTGCCGGACAGCCCGCGCCAAAGATGGCCTCGCCAGTGGTGTGAGCGCAAGCTGACGCGCTGATGGCGCAGCATGAGATACACGATGAGCAAGCCGAAGAACGAACGATAGAACACCAGTTCGCTACTGGAAAAATGTGGCGCGCTGTATTTCACCAGCGCGCTCATGCAGGCGAAGAGCAGGCCTGCCACTAACATCCATAAAGAACCCATGCTAGCCGGTATGACTTTCAAAGGTGCGACTCAAGATTGCGGCGCAGATATTCGTGGAAGTGCAGCATGCCGTCCTCGGTCGGCGACTGGTAGGGGCCGACCTCCTCGATGCCTTGCTTGTACAGTGCGCGTCGTCCCTGTTGCATGCGCAGGCAGATGATGTCGTCTTCCCTGGCGGTTTCCTGGTACGCCTTCCTTTCGGCTTCGACGTAGTCGCGTTCAAACAGCACGATGTCTTCCGGATAGTAAAACTCGACGATGTTGGTGCAGGCATTCACTCCGCGCGGCACGACGGTGCTGACTACCAGGGTGTGCGGGTACCACTCGACCATGATGTTGGGGTAGTAGGTGAGCCAGATCGCGCCATGGCGCGGCAATTCACCGTTGTTGTAGCGCAGCACTTGCTCCGCCCACTGTGCATAGACGGCGCTACCCGGTTTCTTCAATGCGTGGTTGATGCCCACCGTTTGTACGCTGTAATGTTCGCCGAAATTCCACTTCAGATCATCGCAATTGACGAATTGACCGAGGCCGGGATGGAAAGGGGCAACGTGATAGTCCTCCTGATAGACCTCGATGAAGGTCTTCCAGTTGAAGTTGTATTCTTCCACTTCCACCCGGTCCAGCATGTAGCCGCTGAAGTCGATTTCCCTGAATGCAGGCACGTTGGCCAGATCGCGCGCGATGTCGCGCGGGCCGGCAAACAGCAGGCCGTGCCAGTTTTGCAGGGGCGCCTTGTTCAGGTGCAGACAGGGATTGGCGGGGAAATGCGGTGCACCGATCAATTCACCGTCGGTTTTGTAGGTCCAGCGATGAATTGGGCAGACGATGTGTTTGGCATTGCCGTGCCCTTCGAGCAGAGTGGCCTGGCGATGGCGGCAGATGTTCGATAGCAGCTCCACGCCGTTATCGTTGCGCACCAGCATCCTGGCGTTGTCCATCCATTCCAGCACGTGGTAGTCGCCGGCATTCGGCGTCATCAGTTCGTGTCCGACATACTGCGGGCCGGTATCGAACAGCACGCGCTGTTCGGCCTCCAGCACCTGCGGATCAAAATACCAGCGCAACGGCGGTTGGGCTGATACGGGACTGAATTGCATGAGTTTTGCGACTTCGGACATACTCACGGTTCCTCAATGAATACGGGGTGTAGAGCAGGGCGGCGATTGTCCCCGAAATAGATTGGGCGGGCAACAAAAATTGGCTCTGCCGGGTGTGCACGGGTAAAATGGCGGCCTTTCCCAACAAGGTATTCTCCATGTCCGGCAAAGCACATAAAACGTTGAGTTTCGAGACGGCGATGGTTGAGCTGGAACAGCTCGTCGCCGATATGGAATCGGGCAAGCTGGCATTGGACGATTCGCTGGCGGCCTACAAGCGCGGCGCGGAGTTATCCGCTTTCTGCCGCTCCCGGCTGGATGATGCGCAACAGCAGGTGCGCGTGCTGGAAGCGGGTATGCTGCAAGAATTCTCCGCAGCGGATGACACGAACGCCTGATGATGCCCGATTTCGCGTCCTGGATTGCCGCCCGCCAGACTTCCTTTGAGAGCGTGCTGCAGCGCTTGCTGCCGGCGTCCGCTGTTGCCCCGCAACGTCTGCATCAGGCCATGCGCTACAGCGTGCTGGACGGCGGCAAGCGTGTGCGCCCGCTGTTGGCCTACGCGGCAGGCGAGCTGGCAGGTGCTGCGCCGGATCGGGTCGAGATCGCCGCGGCTGCAGTTGAGCTGATCCATGCTTATTCGCTGGTGCACGACGACATGCCGTGCATGGACGATGATGTGTTGCGGCGGGGCAAGCCTACCTGTCATGTCGAATATGATGAGGCCACTGCGCTGCTGGTGGGCGATGCACTGCAAAGCCTGGCCTTCCAATTGTTGGCGGAGCATCGTTTGAACGACGACGCGAGGCAGCAATTGCAGATGGTGAAATTGCTGGCGGTGGCATCCGGCTCGCGCGGCATGGCGGGTGGGCAGGCTATCGATCTGGCCAGTGTCGGCCAGCAACTGACCCTGCCGGAACTGGAGAACATGCATATCCACAAGACGGGTGCACTGATCCGCGCCGCGATCCTGTTGGGAGCACACTGTGGCAATCCTGCGCCAGCGCAGCTGGACAAGCTGGATCATTTTGGCAAGCTGATCGGTTTGGCCTTTCAGGTGGTGGACGATGTGCTGGACTGCGAAGCGGATACCGCCACTCTGGGCAAGACGGCCGGCAAGGATG
>DISA01000020.1:9999-10511 GCA_002421915.1 Gallionellaceae bacterium UBA6222 | reverse complement strand
CCGCGCGGCGCCTGCGGGAACTGGCCGACTTCATCGTGTTAAGAAAGTTCTGATGTTTAAGTTGCTTGATACCGTTGATTTACCCGGCGATCTGCGCCAGCTGAAGCGCGATCAGTTGCCGCAACTGGCGGGTGAGGTGCGCGAGTTTCTGATCGAGTCGGTGAGCAAGACTGGCGGCCACCTGTCTTCCAATCTGGGCACGGTGGAACTCAGCATCGCACTGCACTACGTGTATGACACACCGCACGACAAGCTGGTGTGGGATGTCGGCCATCAAACGTACACGCACAAAATTCTGACCGGGCGGCGTGCGGCGATGAGCGGCTTGCGCATGAAGGATGGCATCGCCGGTTTTCCCAAGCGGGAGGAAAGCCCGTATGACACGTTTGGCACCGGGCACTCCAGCACCTCGATCTCGGCAGCACTGGGCATGGCGGTCGCGGCCAAATTGCGCGGCTCGGACGAACGTGCCGTGGCCATCATCGGTGACGGCGCGATGACCGGCGGCATGG